>NZ_QRQS01000004.1:35239-45518 GCF_003475605.1 Collinsella sp. AF31-11 | reverse complement strand
TGGTCGGGTACAGTTCGCCTATTGCGAACCCGGACCGATAGCCATCGTGCCCAATACGCACTGGTGTGTCAACTCGAAACCGAGAATCGCCGCCTGAAATCTATACCGTAGATGCCGGGCGGGACGGTATCCGGGAGAGGGGCACACGATATGAGTGCGAACACCTAGGCGTACAGCTTGCGCGCGATCGCGGTCGCGACAGCCTTGTTCGTCTCGCGCCCGTTGTACCCGTCGGCGCCGGAGGGACCGCAGGAGATGCCGTGGGCGATGAGCCACTCCTGATGCCTCTTGATGGTGCCGCTGCTCATCTGGCGCGCCTGCACGCCGCAGAACTCGGGGTAAATCTTGCAGCCGACCTTCTTCTGCAATGCGAGCACCATGTCCGAGCCGACGCCCTTGCCGGTTTTCGTCCACTCGACGCAGTCCTCGACCGCCCAGAAATAACGCCGGTTGGACTCCCACTGGCCGGAAATCACACCGTCGACGGAGGTGCCCAGCTGCTTTTGCAGCGCTTTCGTGAATCGAGGGCCCCAGTAGCGCGTGTCGCCCAAACCAGGATCGGTATTGTCGGCGACCTCGGTATTCGATCCCGAGAGTGTGCCGCCGTCGCCGATCCACACCAGCTTACCGTCCCATGGGTAGGAATAGTACGGCTTGATGTTCGACTCCCAGCCGGTCTGGTCGCCCTTCCTGCCGCAGATCCCCCTGGTCTCGGAGATGCTGAACTGGGCAAGGCGATCTCCCTTCGCCGAGCCGTAGGCGCTCACGCACACGGCGGTGTGCCTGGCCTCGTTGAGGTAGATGTCGCCCCTCTTGGCGCTGGCCACGCCCATCTTCTCCCATCGGAAGAGTCCGGTCTTGAGGAGCTCGGACCTCATGTTGCCGGTATAGGTGGCGCCATGGGTGTCGATGCCGACGGCGCGCAGGGCCGTGATGACCGCCGAGGAGCAGTCTCGGTCGCCGCCGGCGATGGTCACGGTGGTCCCGTCGGAGAGCGTGATGGTCTCGGTCGTGCCGTCTCCCATCCTGGTGTACTGGGAGTACCCGTGCCCGCCCCCGCCGTCATGGGAGCAGAGGTGCTCCATGACCTGGGCGAAGGCCTCGCGTCGCGTGATCGCCATGGCTACTCCCCCTCCCCTGAATGGGGCTCGCTGTAAGTCATCGCGCGCGCCGAATCGGAGGCGCCGCTCGTGGTCGGGTCGACGATGACGCCGAAGCCGGCGAGCACGGTCAGCACGATGCCGACGAGCTGCACGACGGAGTCCTGCGAGACGGGCGGGACGACGCCCACGATGCCGAGGACCTGGTACGCGGCGCCGATGAGGGTGGCCGCCAGCGCGGCCAGGGTCTGCTTGTTCTTCAGTCGAAGGATCCAGTTGATCTGCATTTCCAACACTCCTAATCCGATCCGCCGATGCCGTGGTGGAGGTCGCAGGTCTTTTCGATGCGCTCGACGCGATTGAAAAGGGTGAGGACCTGCTGCTCGACGCGCGTTATGCGCTCACCGTGGTCATCGAGCTTATGGTTGATTTCCTTGACGCCGTCTTTAATCTCGCTTGTGTCCCCGCAGAGGCTGTCGAGCTTGTCGTCGGTCCTCTGCTCCTTGGCCGAGCGCGACATCGACGCCGACACCCGTCCCAGCGAGAAGGTGATGATGACCACGGCCGCCGACAGCAGGGACGTGGCCTCGCTGATGCTAAGGATGGGCATCTATTCCTCCCGCTTCTCGTCCTCTTCCAGCTTCTTCTCGACTCGCGCGCGCCAGGGCTTCGGCACCTGGTCGATAGTGCGCTCGCCGCGCTTGACCGCCTCGTAGTAGAAGCGGGCCATTCCCGTAAGGTTCATTACTGCTCACCCCCGATCATGTCCCCGAGTTCCAGCAGCGCGGCCTCGGTGTCGGCCTGGCGCTGCTCGATCTGCACGATGCGCTCGCTGTCGCTGAGGCCGTCGTTCTCGTGTTCCGCCCAGAGCTCCTCGAAGGAGGCCTCGACCTCCTCCACAGAGGGTGTGCCGGCGCACACGTAGTGGACCTCCTCCGCACGCCACACCTCGACGGCTTTCTCCGGGTCCGGACCGAAATCGGCGACGTCCTTCCGGATGTCCCGGCGGAGCCACACGTCGGAACACAGCCCGCTGGGGGCGACCTCGACCCTGACCTTCTCCAGCTCGGCGGATGAGTTAGTCGTGATGACCATGTGATTGCCTTTCTCGTCGCTTCCTGTCTACTGCCGATACGAGCCGTCTGGCGCGCTTGACCGTCACGAGGTAGCCGTGGGCCTCGATGGCCTTCATGGAGTCCGAGTGCTCCAGATAGCCCCAGTAGGACGTGACCCGCCTGGCGCCAGCCTCCGTGGGGTGCCTCTCGAAGTCGCGGAAGGCGGCACGGATGCGCAGGTACAGATCGTCCTTCACGGTCACCCGATCCGGCCTGACCGTGAAACCGAGCGCGCGCACCGGTTCGTCATCGCCGCATCGCGATACCTTCCAGCCCTTGAGACTCAGGCCGAACCCCTCGGCGTAGAAGCGCTCCAGGCGCCTCACGGCCATCTCGAGGTCGCGCTTGCAGTCACCGAAAACGAAGCCGTCGTCCGCATACCACCCTTGGGCGCCTATCAGGCGCACGCGCCTGCCCCGTCTCTCCTTGTGCACGTCCTCCAGGAAGTGGTAGCCGAAGGAGAGCACCAACTGGGCCATCCGGAGCGAGAAGTAGCTCCCGATCTCCAGGGACCCGTCGTATGTGTCGAGCAGGCTGTCGCACAGGTAGAGCACGTCGTCGCTCCTGACGTATTTGCGGAGTATTCTCCTCACCACGTCGACCTTGATGCTCGGGTAGCACTTGCGGATGTCGACGTGCACGTGGTAGGCGTATTCGCGGCACCAGCGTTGGCAGGCCTCGACCAGCATCAACTGGCCCTTGCCCCTGACGCTGGCGACCTGCCAGTACCCGACCCTGGCGTCGATCAGGGATGCCAACGCGGCGTCGGCGACGTAGTCGCACACCTGCTGTTTCACGGACTCCACCCCGATGATCCGGAGCTTGCCGTTCGTGCTCTCGCGCCTCGGGTAGCGGTGGATGGGGCGGAACGAGAGGGTGCGCGAGGCTATCTCGGAGGCGATCTCCTCCACGAGGGCGTCCGGCGTACCGTATTCCTCGTAGACGCGGTACTCGTTCTTCGATCCGGACTCGCCGGACCTCCACCTCGCGTATGCCCTCTCCACGGACTCCCTATCGAGGACGAGCCCTTTGCAGTAGCTTTTCACTTGCAGACCGAACCCCTTTCTGGGTGTCGCCCGAGCGTTCGCCTCGCGGCTACCAGCCCGGTGGTCTTTTAGACAATTTCACTCGTTGAGCTAGGCCGATGCCCGTCTCCCGCCAGAGCGGGGAGGGTAGACGCGACTGAGATAGATATCGAAAGAGCGTATTCCCAGAGTGGCGCGAGCAGATGTTCCACCTCGTGTTCCCGGTCTCGTTGTTCGAGTTGACGTAGAACAGACCTGCGTTAGACCTGTTCCTCAAGTTGCCGAGCGACGAAGAAAATGCAGCCCGCGAGTCGCGAATCCCTAATGCTTACTCATGTATATATGGGGGCTCTGCCCCTCTCGGCCGCTATGCGGCCGATTCACCCCGTCTGAGACCATGGCCAGAAAGGCGCGAGCAGAAGCCCCACCACGTGTCCCCGGCCACGATGTACGAGTGGACGAAGAACAGACCCGCGTTAGACCAGTTCCACAAGTTGCCGAGCGACAGGCACTCTCGCACGCCCGTCACGGTGTCGGCGTTCTTGTAATGGCCATCGCACATGCCCGATGAGCTGGTGGCACCCGAGACGACCATGGCCATGAAGCCGCCCTTGGTGAGGGCGTACATGCCGTAGTTCCACCCCTCGCCGGCGCCTCCGATGATCCTGCCGATGTCCTCGGCGCCCGCGGCGACGGTACCGGACTTCTCCTTGGAGTAGTCGTGGTTGACGAAGCAGTGCCACCCGTCCGTGCCGTCGCACTTATATAGGACGTTGGAGATGAGCTCCAGGGCGCCGTAGCCCATCTCGATACCCTGGATCTGGAACGGTTGGCGGCCGTCCGTGCACGAGGTCGGCGAGCCGTCGCCGAGCAGCCCGTCGGTGGCGCCGGTGTTCCACGGGGCGGTCGAGACGAGCTGTCCCGCGGCGGAGTCGAACGGCGCGCAGTCGAGCGCGAGCGTGACGTTGTCGCCGGAAACGGTCTTGGAGACGATGTTGGCGCGGTCGGCCAGGTCGTAGGTATCGGAGTATCCGCGGTCGCGGCCCGCGGTCGTCGTTGTGCCGACGCACACGGCCGAACCGACCGGCCACAGATCGGCGACGGACTTCTCGATCGTGACCTGGGCCTTGCCGGTGGCCGCCACGGTGACCGGGGTCTGCTCGGTGTGGCCGGTGCAGCCGGCGAATACAGACTGGCTGTTCTTGGTCGCGTACTTGGTCAGGAACATGACCTTGACGTACCAGTCGTCGACCGTGGTCTTGAGGGCATAGCCCTCGCCCTTCTTGGCCGCGATCGAGATGGCGCTGTCGTGGCTCACGTTGCGGGTCGCCAGCTTTGCCCCGGAAACCGAGCAGGGCTTACCGGAGGCGTCGTAGCTCATGCCGTAGCGGGCGTACATCATGAAGGGCGCGCGCCCGCCTGCGAGCGTGATGGCGCCGGGCTGGGCGGAATAGCCGGGGCGGAGGGTATCCGTCACCCACAGCGTCCACTTCGAGTTCGCGACGTACTCGCGGTAGTAGAGTACGGGCGCGAGCACCCAGACGTCGCCGTTCGACCCGTCGAAGGCGAACAGGCCGTCGCCCTGGATGGCCGTCACGTGGGGCAGGCCGCCGTCGTCGAAATAGCCGTTGACGAGGTAAAAGCGGTAGGCGCCCTTGCCCGCATACGGGTCGCTACCCTCCTTGAGGAATGTGTACGGGACGGGGTTCGCCAGCCCCGCGTTGGTGCCCAGCTTGGTGCCGGCCGTGGCGGAGCCGGTTGGGAACTCGACACCGTAACACTCGGCGCTCGAGTTGACGCCGAGCCAGGTGACGATCTCCGACGTCACGTACTCGCCCTTGGCGATGCTGTATGCCGGGAACTTGACGAGGCCGGCCTGCACCTCCAGGGCGGTGGCGATGCGGTCCAGGCTCTGGTCGGTCGGCCAATCGTAAGATGCCATACCTTATCCTTCCATAGTCATGTCGACGAGCACCGGGCGGCTGTTGCCGGCCTCGTCGACCCTGCGGGTGAAATAGATCTTCATATTCGGGTCGACGGCGCCATTGGCCTCCTCGGCCGCCTTGAGGGCTTTCTCGGCCGCGGCGTCCGTCTTCTGCGTGCAGGAGGCGATGGTGTCCGCGACCTGTCTCTTCGCCGACGCTACCGTCTCGTCGAACGTCTTCTTGCGCTGCGCCTCGTTGCTCTTGCGAACCTGCTCGTCGCTGCGGCGCTTGGCCTCGTCGGTCTCGCGCTGGCTCTCGGCGGCCTTCACCGATTTCTCGGTCGCGTCGATGGCCTCGGTGAGCTCGGCGATGATGTCCCCGGTACGGGCCTGTATCATCGTGCTCACCGTCGCCCCCATGTCCTCCATGGTCGCGAGCTGCTTGACGCTGCCCGGGCTGAAGCAGATGTAGACGCCGGTGCCGTTCTTGCCGTTCGGGTCTCCGGACAGCACGACCGCGAACTCGCCGGGGGTCATGTTCTTTGGCAGGAACTTCTCGTAGATGCCCCTGCGCATCTGGATTGCCATTTGTGCCTCCTAGGCGATCTTCTTGTTGTTGAAGTACAGCCCGCCGTTTTTTATCTCCAGCGTCGCGCCCCCCGCATTTACGAAGAACCCGCTGGAGGCGACGGATAAGGACACGGGCGTGCTTCCGCCGGCACCGGTGAAGAGGGAGCTGAACGAGAGGCCATCCGGCTCAACGAACAGCATGGCCGAATAGGAGCCGTTGCCGGCGCTGATCCCCACCGAGTTCTTCAGGAATCTGATCGTGGAATCGTACGAGGCGTACTTCAGGGATGCGCCCGCTTGGCTCGAACTCAGGGTCAGGGACCCGTTGCCCGTAGTAAGCTTATTCACGGAGACGGTGTCAGCCTTGATGTACTCGCCGTTCAGGTAGACCTTGCCGCCCTGCAAGTAGATGCCTTGTTCCTCACCGTTGTTGGTGAGCCTATTGAAAATCTTCTGCTGGGTGAGGGCGCTATCCACATTGATTTGGGTGCCCTTGCTCTCTCCCTCGAGCAGTACGGAGTCGAGTTTGTTCAGCGCCTCGACATGCTTGTCGTAGGCGGTTCCGAAAGCCGCCAGCTTATTCTCCAGGTCGGACTTCCCGGTCGCTGCGGATACGTCGGAGATGGCGTCCGTCAGCAGCTTGTATGTGCAGCCGTCGCCCTTGTAGGCTGGATCGTAGAACTGGTAAATCACCGCCATGAAGTTGCCAACCTTGTTGGCCAATCGCGCCAGCTTCGCGTCGTCGCTCGATTTGCGGGATGCGACTATCTGTGAGATTCGGTCGACGGACGACTTGTCGGCCATGTGGAGCGCATCAAATTCGGTCGGGATGGAGTCTCCCCCCACGGTAGTCGCGGAGCCCAGCTTGAGAACAGCCTCACCGGTATTCAGGTCGATGTAGTTCTCTCCGTTGTTGGCGGCGATTCGACCTAGGCCGATATAGTCGGCGTTGATGTAGAGCTGGCCGTCTTTCGTGTAGAGGCCCTTGATCCTGCCGTTGTCTGTCAGCAAGTTGAATATCTTCTTCTGATCCAGCGCGTCGACAGTGTCCATGGCGCTCTGGGCTTTTTGGTTCGCCGAGGTCAGGGCGGCATTGTATGCCGGAGTCGAATAGGATGTGCTGCCGTCGCTCCAGGTGATACGCAGGCGCTGCCAGTAGTACCTGCCGCTCGACCAAGCCGGGACGGACGTGGACCAGGATCCGCCGGTGGCGCTACTCGCCGACGTGCTCAGGTAGTACTCGGGGACGGACGACTTGATGCCGCGACCGTCGACGCCGTTCGCGCCGTCGGCTCCGGACAGGCACACCGGATCAGTGATCAGCACGTTCCCCGATTGCATGACTGTCTTGGTCCTGGACCAGATATATCGGCCGGCGGACCACGCCGGGGCATCGATGGACCATCCCGCCGTAGGGGGCGTGTCGCGGGAACCGTTCTGGGCGTACTCGACCGTCACGGATTTGATGGCCTCATCGGTGGTGGCGATATCCTTGCCCCCCAGCTTTGTTCCGGCATCCAGGTGCATCTCACATGTGTCGAGATCCCAGTAGTTCCGGCCATTGGAATCGGATATCCTGCCCACCGTCAGGTATTTCGCGTTTATGCCGACCGCGTAGATCCTGTTCAGGATGGCGGTACCGCTGACATCGAGGCCGTACGGCCATGTCTCGCCGCCGTCCGTCGAGATGCCGATGGCGGTCGACGTCATCTTCCAGACGATCCTCGAGTCCGCCATGGTCGGCTTATCGTGCAGGAAGTATATCTTGCTCCCGTCGGTCTGCTTGACGACGGTCATGTAGAGACCGCCAGAGTTGCGGAGCTCCCTCTCCAGGGCCTCCTGCGCGAGCTGTCGCTCGGTGCGCTCGGTGCGCGTCAAGTTCCGGGCGTCGACGATCGCCTTCGTGATGGCGCTGTAGCCCGCCGCGCTCCTGCGCGATGGGGTCTCGGCCGAGCACGAGGCGTTCATGTAGGAACCCACTTTATAGGTAAGCGAGGTGACGTAGGAGCGGTAGCCGCGGCCGCATGAGTCGAAGACCATGACCGGGTCGCCGGCCTCCATGGTCGGATCGCCGATCGAGGACGACTCAAAGGGCCGGAAGGTCATACCCACCACGCGCTTCCCGATCAGCTCGGCGACAGCGGCGCCCTGCCCGTAGAGCACGAGGGGGTTGTCCCCCATGTCGAGCACGTAGCCGTCCTTGCCCCACCTCACGGTGGCGCCCTCCTCCCCTGTACCGCCGGCATCCGTGGAGAGGTCGTCCTGCTCGGTGACCGAGACGCCGGTGATGACGACGTCGTCAGTGCAGACCGATACCGATGAGATCATGCTGATCGTCTTGTACGGTAGGCGGCCGAAACCGCCGCCCTCCTCGGTGTCGCCGGAGGCATAGGTGATGAAGTTGCCGCCGTCGGCGGTATCGCCCGTGGCGTACGGCGACGCCGGGTCGAACTCGCCGCCGTCCATCGACTCCATCGAGTCGAAGGCCCGATAGTCGTACCAGCCGATTTGCAGGCGCCCGTCATACCGGCACTTCGCGAAGCAGCACGCGATCTTCAGGGCGTATCCAAGCACGGCGAGACAGGTCAGCGAGTCGTCCGAGGGGCGCCTGGAGACCTTGTAGTCACCGCAGGGGATATCGCCCGAGACGAGGACGACGCCGCATTTGTTGCAGATGTCGCGGACTATCGTCCCGATCGTCGCCGGGTATACCGTCTCGACATCCGAGTAGGGACGCTCGAAACGGGTCATGTTGTCGAGCGACGACAGCGCGATGGTCTGGCCGTACGCGCTCGGCTGGTCGACGTGGTAGAGGCCCCTGCGGACCCATTCCACGGAACCGTCGGATAGCTCCTTGCCCAGCGAGGGCTCGATGGTGGAACCCGTGAAGTCGTACTCGTCGAAGCGGCCGTCGAAATTGGCCAGGGACAGGTTGAACTTGCCGATGATGCAGGCGCCGATATCGAAGCTGGACGAGGACGAGGTGCCCTCGCTGAAGCACGGGGTCCCGAAGATGACGTCCTCGCCGGTGATATCGCGAACCGTCCCGTCGGCCAGGGTGAGGCGCGCCTTGATGAGCATGTTCGAGTTCCCGGTCGAGAGATTGTCGAACTCCTCGCTCGAACTCAGCATATCGCTTCACCTACCTTTCGATGATGTCGAATGAGACCGTGGCGAGGCGCGTGCCCCTGCCCGGGAGCTCATACCATTTGAACGGGGCGCTCATGTCGCCCGCATAGAACTCGCGGACCTCCACCTTGCCGTCCATCACGTCGAAATACCTCACGTAGAAGTACTCGGGGGCGAAGGCCTGTAGGATGCGGGACGCCTGGGTCGCGTCCGGCAGGGTCCACGTGAGCTGGAGCTTCCGCTTGCAACTCGTGCGCATCTTCTGCATCGTGTTGTTGGGGTCCTGGGTTCGCCCCGCGTCCGCGGAGGAGATGTCCTGCTTGCCCCACGTCAGGGCCGATGGGTCCGGCGTCAGGTCGACGAGGGAGGACGGTGACGCCCCCACTGCCAGCAATGCCATTGAATCTCCTCCTTAGACGAAGCTCGGGACGATCTCGCCCGTGCGGACGAGGTCCTTGGTCCCCTTGTAGACGGCCCTGGCGAGTTCCTCCCGGCCGATGTAGAGCGGTATCTCGATGCGCTGCTGGGATCCCTGCTGGGAGCTGCGCTGCGCCGAGAGGACGCTGATCATGCCGCTGGCCACGCCGCGCTCGATACCGGCGATGATCTGGTCGTTGTTCGCGACCGTGGTCTTGCCGCCCATGGTGCCGACGAGCTCGGGGCCCGCCTCGCGCGCGACGAACAGCTGGCCGGAATCGACCTGGCCGCCGCTGGCCATGTACGGGATGGTCGGCACGTCGATGTAGTAGAAGCCGGCGAAGGGGTAGATGTCGAAGATCGACCAGCCCTTGAGGGCGCCGATGATGCCGTTCAGGTTCGCGAACGGCTGGGCGATGGCCCAGTTCATGCCGCTGATGATGCCGTTGACGATCACCCTGAACGAGTCGACGATGGCGTTGACGACGCCGTTGAAAATCTGGCCGCCCCACTGGAAGACCGATTTCACGCGCCACCAGGCATCCCCGAAAATCTGGCCAAAATAACCGGCCACGCCGGAGAAAATGCGCTGAATGCCCCACCATGCGTCGGCCGCCCCACGCCTCGCGTCCTCCCAAGCCGAGGAGAACTTGCCGCTAAGCGGCGACGTGACATGCGATCCGAACCATGACGAGACGACGCTCCAGGTGCCGCTGACTCTCCCCCACGCGTCGGACGCCCAGCCCGAGACGCGCGCCCATGTCCGGTTGAAGGTCTCCCTCACCGGCGTGAGCACGGTCTCGCCGAACCACTGCGGAGCGATCTCCCATGCGCGGACGACGATGTCCCAGCAACCCTGGGCGAAGACGCCGATATCGTGGAAGATGTCCTCCGCGGTCCGCGAGATGCTCGACCACAGCTGCGAGAACCAGTCGACGAGCGGTGAGAAGAAGTCCTCGATGGGCACGACGACGTTGTCGTAGAACCACTGGGCGACAC
>NZ_QRQS01000004.1:0-35229 GCF_003475605.1 Collinsella sp. AF31-11 | reverse complement strand
AAGAAGTCCTCGATGGGCACGACGACGTTGTCGTAGAACCACTGGGCGACACCGGACCATATCTCGGCGCCGATTGTCACGGCCCCGTTCCACAGATCCGAGAAGAACTGCGTCATCGGGGAGAAGAACAGCTGGATGGGCACGACGACGTTGTCGTAGAACCACTGGGCGACACCGGACCATATCTCGGCGCCGATTGTCACGGCCCCGTTCCACAGATCCGAGAAGAACTGCGTCATCGGGGAGAAGAACAGCTGGATGGGCACGACGACGTTGTCGTAGAACCACTGGGCGACACCGGACCACCATGTCGATATCGCCTGCACGGCGCTAGACCAGAGGTCCTCCAGGGCTGGCCCGATGGTGTTCCAGTTCATGACGATCGCGGCGACCGCGCCGACGGCCGCTCCGACCAGCAGTGGTATCCACGACCCCGTCATCAGCGAGATGGCGCCGCCGATGAGGCTGAAGCCGGCCAGTACCGCCAGGACGTTGTCCGTGCTCGGCCCGTTCTTGAAGAAATCGATGAAACCGGCCGTCAGCAGGGCGACTCCGCCGACCAGCATGCCGATGGCGCCCGCCAGCTCGCCGAACTGGAATGTCAGGGCGAACACGCCGGCACCGATGCCAACCACCATGGTGAGCAGGTTGTAGGCGTTCATCCCGTTATCCCAGACGTCCTTGAAGGCGACGGCTATCATGCCGACCCCGGTCACGACCGCGCCGATCGCGGCGGCACCCGGCCCGAAGGCCAGCCACAGGCCCGTCACGACGGCCGCGGCGCCGAGAAACATCTGGGTGAAGTTCGACAGGTCGATTCCGTTGCTCCACGCGTCGATGAGGCCCCATACGTACAGCACGGCGCCTCCGACGGCGAGGGCGAGGCCGGCCGCCTTCTTGAGGTCGGCGCCCAGGGTCCTGGCGATCTTCCACGCGGCGAAGCCCGCGCCGATGGCGGCGACATACGGGAGCAGCTTCAGCATCTTCTGGGCGATCTCGTCCGTCATCTTGTTCATGTAGTCGTCGAGGCCCGAGAGGAAGTCGTAGGTGTCGAGGGGCAGATCGAGGCCCCCGCCTCCTCCGCCTCCTCCGCCACCGCCGCCTCCGCCCCCGCCTCCGCCGGACGGCGACGTGTCGGAATTGTCGGTCAGCTTGTTGAGCTCGTCGAAGCCCATGACGGAGTTCTTGAGCTCCTTGACCTTGTCGTTGGCATCGGATGCGGCGTCCCCCACCCCGCCGAGGGAATCGGCGGTGTCATCGATGGGGCCGGTGCCCCCGCTGTTGAACCCGGAGGTGTCGAGCCCCGAGTAGTCAACCTCGAAGGTGGCGTCGATACCGAAGAACCGGGCGATGGTGTTGGCGAGTATCTGGATGGCCTTCGCCGCCGCGATCGCATACGGGAGGATCCTGTTGAGCACGGGTATCAGCACGTTACCCACGGCTCGGGCCGCCATTCGGGCCTGCGCCGACAGGATGCGCATCTGGTTGGCCGGCGAGGCCAGGGTGCGCGCCATGTCGCCGTGGACCTGCGTGACCTGCTCCATGATGAGGCGGTAGCGCAGTGCGACCTTCTCGGCCTGGGTCATCTCGGAGGTGCTCTGCTGGATGCCCAGGTTCGTCGCCTCGAGCTGCATGCGGGCGTCGGACAGGTCCCAGCCGATACGGCGGAGCGGCTCCAGCTCACCGGCGATACCGGACTGGAGCTTGGCCATCGCCTCATCGGTAGTGATGTTGTAGAACGACGCGATGTCGTACCCGAGCTGCGTGAGCTGCTGCGACATCACGGCGGCCTTGTCCGTCGCCTCGCCCATGCCCGTGGTCAGCGTCATGAAGGTTCCCTGGTTGCGGGACCATTCGCCCATATCGATGCCCATGAGGTCCTGGACCTTCTGGGCATACCTGGTGGCGCCGTCGGCATACGAGCCCATAGAGGCAGCGTAGAGGTTCATGTCCTCCGCATATTGCGAGGAGTAGTCCACGCACGTCTTCAGCGCGCCCAGCGCGATTCGGAGCCCGCCGAGGAGCTTGCCGAAGCTGAAGGCCCCCGCGATTCGGGCTGCCGCGCCCGTCAGGGCACTGCTCGCCGAGATGCTCTGGGCCTCGGCGTACTTGAGCGACGAAGCCACCGTGCGGGTGGCGGCCGCCGCGGTGCGCATCGAGGGCGGCAGGAGCCTCACGGCCGACGCGAGCTTCCCCACGTTGGTCGCCAGGGGCTCGATCACGCGGTTGAGCCTGTCGAGCTTGTCGGCAAACCCCTCCATGTCGAAGTCCTCGTAGGCCTTCAGGGCCTCCGGCAGGCGCTTGAGCCCGTTGATGGACTTGGTCAGGCTCATCCCCTCCAGCCCGCGAAGGCTGTTGAGGGACGACGCCACGGAGCGCAGGCTGCCGAGCGACGCCTCATCGAAGGACGAGAGCGCCTGACCGATGGCGCGCAGATTGTTCGGGACTGTCTTGGAGATGGTGATGCCGGAGAGGCCGGTGAGGGACGAGAGCGAGGACAGGCGCTCCGCCGCGTCCTCGGGTATCGACCCGGAGGCCTCCCCGACGGCGGCGAGCGTCTTGGGAAGCGAGGCCGACATGCTCGCCGCACCCAGCCCGCCGATGGATCCGAGGGACGCGAGCTTGGAGCCGGCGCCCTCCGGAATCAGGTCTATTGCCGCGGCGAGATCCATGATCCCGTCCGCGGCGTTCTTGTTTATCTTGATGTTCGACAGCTGTTGCAGCTTCGCCACCGGGATTGAGTTCGCGGCGGCGTTGAAGCGCTGGATGGCGTTCTTCAGCTGCCCCAGCTTGGAGGTCGGTCCCCCCAGGCGCCCGTCCAGGCGCTCGAGCGAGCCGATGAGCCGGTTGAGGCCCCTCGACGCCGACCCGGAGTCGGCTGAGACCTCGATGCCCAGCTTGTCGATGGTAGCGTCGGCCATGCCGCCCTCCCTTGCTTTCTATCGGGTAAGGGCGGGTCCTCTCCGCTGCCTAATCGCCGGCGTTCTCCCCTTGCCGGTCGCGTATGGCCTTGTTCAAGCGCTTGGCCACCTGCTCGAAGCGGTCGCGCATCTCTATGGCACGGCGCCTCTGGCGCTCCTCCTCGCGCCTCGCCGCGGTCTCCGGCGTGGAGAACAGCGGGGCGTCCGGGTACTCGGCGTTCTTGTCGCCGCAGAGCGTCCGCGCCAAGACGGCCCCGAGGGCGCTGTATACGTACAGCCCCTCGCGCCACTCGGCCGTATACCGGTTGTCCGCCCTTATGCGGGCGGCCTCCCGGTACGCCCTCGCGAGATCGAGCGGGCCGTGCCAGAACTCATCCGCCGTCATGCCGATGGCGAGGTACTGGGGCAGGGCCCTCCAACAGATCTCCTCGATGGACGTCAGGGTCTCCCCGGTCGGCTCCCCTAGGCTTCCGACCAGGTGATCGCTTTTCCCTCGTCGCTCGGATCGTCGAGCAGCGAGCCCGCCGCGGCGGCGTACATGCCGGTGAGCTTCGTGTAAAGGCCCACCTTGTCCTCCATGAGGTCGAACAGAGTCTTCGCGGTGCTCGGCTTCATCTTGGGGTGGTGCTTGGCGAGGGCCGCGGTGAACAGCGCCTCGGCGAGATACGACTTGCCGCTCTGGAGCTCACTCATGGAGATGTCGTACATGCGCTCGGCGCGCACCGCGGACTCTCGGTCGAACTCGAGCACGTAGGTGGTGCCGTTGTAGTCGAACTTGATCATCTGGTTTTCCGCCATTTGGGGAACCTCTTTCTGTCAGTGTTTGCTTACTTGCCGGAGACGTACTTGATCTCGCTACGCGGCATGATCGCGATAGTCATCTCGGAGACGGCGGAGACGCTGCGGGACTTCGGGTACGCGGTCACGGTGCCGGTGAACTCGAACTTGCCGAGATGGCCGTCTGGGGTCATGACACCCTCGGTCTCATTGCCGCCGAACCAGACGCCCCAGTGCTCCACCTTGCCCTTATGGGCGAGGATCGCCTCGTAGTCGTCGGGATCGTAGTTGGCGGTGAACTCGAGGGCGCCGCCGGAGTCGAGGATGTCCTCGATGTACTGCTTGGCGGCATCGGACAGCGTGGTGGCGTCAAGGTTGTCCGGCGTCTTGCCGAGATCCGGGGTCTCCTTGACCGGGCACTGGTTCGTCCAGGTCGTGCCATCGGCTGAGTTCATCAGATAGGTTTGATAGGTGTTGGTCGGAGTCGACATGTTACCTCCCGTAATATGTTCCGTCTTTAGCGACGACGCCCGTGAACCGGGCAGTCATCCTGTAGATAGATGGGTCAGCCGCGTTGTCGACCGGCTGGCACATCACCCGCTTGAAGTTGCGTTTCCTCATCGCGTCGGAGACGGCGCCCATGATCGACCTGCACTCGGCCTTCGGGTCCTCCAGCGCTGCGCTGAAGACGTCGGCCGTGTAGGTCACCGAGGCGTACTTCTCCTCGAGGGAGGAATCGATGGTGCGGGAAAAGGTGTTGTTGAGCGCCTCGACGAACTCGACCGCCGGGAAGGCCGGCGGAGAGATGACGTGCTGCGAGCACACGTATGCGTCGGGGTGGTCCCGGAGGACCGCCCTGGCCACCTCGTCGAAGAGCTGTATCTCGTAGTCGATCAAAGCTCGAATACCTCCCTGGCGATGTCGAGCGCCCGCTGGCGCATCGCGTCGGCGGCAGTCGCCATGTAGGCGTTTGCCGTCTGTCCACGCGTCGTGCCCAGGTTGCCCTCGCGGTCGTAGTAGTACCAGCGCGTCGGGTCCGTGGGGTCGTGCGCCTCCGGGGTGCGTCGCTCGTCGTAGCCCCAGCCCGGGGGAGTCTTCCCCGGGTAGGTGCCCTGGCCGACGACGCCCGTGCCGAACTCGACGAAGGCCGCATAGGCTCCCGTCGAGACGACCAGCCACGATCCCGGGCCGTCGGACTCGGCGTAGATTCCGGAGCGGAGCCCGCCCGTGTCCTCGCGGACCACCGAGGCGGCAACGTCGACACCGATATCGGACAGGCGCTCGCAGAAGCGGTCGCAGCGCTCGGCCAGGTCCGCCTCGATGGCGCGGAGCTCGTCGATGGCGGCCCGCACCGAGGAGCGCGAGAGCTCCAGCTCGACGGTCCTCATCGCCCGTGCTCCACGTACTTGAGGGCCACGACGAGGTACGAGGTCGTGCGGGACACGCGGCGCACCGCGTAGTCGTAGGGCTTGTCGCACGATCCCGATGCGTCCGGGCCCACCGGCTTGTAGACGTCGATCCAGAAGACGGTGGACTCGTCGATGGGCAGCGTGGGGTCGTCCACGATCAGGGTGCGGTCGTAGTCGAGGTCCTGCCCGAAGACAGACCCGGCGGCCTCGCCCTTGACGGCGGACACCGTCGCGAGGATGGGGGTCTGCCCCGAGCGCACCGTCTCGAAGCGGCCGGTGAGTCTGCCCTCGGCATCGACGACGGGCTCCTTGGACTCGTAGTACGAGACGAGAACCTCGCGGCGGTCGCGGTCGAGGCACCTCATCGCGGCACACCGACCATCGGCACGATGTCCGAGAGCATGGCCTCGGGCACACCGGCCGAGCCGTAGGTGCGCGAGACGCCCGCCTCCGTGTGGGACAGCTCGCCCTCGGCGCCGCGCTTGTTGATCAGGTAGACGGCGACGTCGACGACGGTCCCGTGGTACTTGGCGGGGACGTCGCCCCACTCCGCGTCGGCGTAGGGGAAGACGCGGGAGGTCACCTTCGACTTGGCGATCTCGATGTAGCTCGCGACGTAGGAGTCCATGCGCGGGTCGTCGATCAGGTTCGACACCGTGATGGTGATTTCCGCGTCCGTCATGGCCCTACTCCCCTGCCGCCTGGATCTTGTCGATGATGGTGGCCTTGGTGTCCTTCACCTTGAGCGTGATGCCCTTCTCGGCGGCGAGGGCAATGAGCTCATCGCGGCTCATGGCCCCCATATCCTCCTGCGGGACATCCTGCTCGGTAGCGACGGTGGGCTCGTCAGCAGGGGCGGACTTCTCCGCGGCAGGCTCGGTGTAGGTGAGCGGATGCTTCTCGCTGATGCCGAAGCGCGTGACGATCTCGTCGAGCGTCGAGACGCAGGCGCCGGCGGGGAGCGCGGTCTCGGAGCCGAGGGCGTAGCTGACGCTCTCGAGCTCGCGGACCTCCGTCACCTTGTCCTTGGCGGTGACGTTCAGGCCGTAGACCTTACCGGCCTCGTCCTTGAAGTAGGCTCGCTCGTCCTTGTAGTAGAACATTGGCGCTCCTTAGCCGTTAGAGACGATCTGGGCCATGCCGATGCACTTGGGGTCGACGACCGGGGCGTACTTGGCGGAGTTGCCGAGGGTCGCGTCGTCCGGGGACACGCCGTCGGTGGCGCCGTTGTGCGTGTAAGAGAAGCCGTTCGGCAGAATGGTCTCGCGCAAGCGGGTCACGAGGGTGTCCTCGCCGCCGTTCTTGGTCTCGGAGCGCTCGGTGCCGACCGGCTTGTTGACGGGGGCCGGGGCGTAGCGGAACGCGCCTTCGCCGAAGATGTAGCTCGTGTACTTTGTCGCGGAGGAGCCGGAGCCGGGGACGGTGGGCACCTGATCGGAGACGACCACGGTCATGCCGTTGGCGTCTGCGATGTTGAGAGTGCGCTGGATGCCCATCGGGTCGGTGTACTTGCGGAACTCGAGGAGGTCGAGGTTCGCGAGGTTCTTGGCGACCGTGGAGTGCATGATGGCGAGCTTGAACTGGCCCTGGGCCTTGTCGCCGCAGGCCTTGACGAGCGCGTCGTTGATGGAGGTCTCGGCCAGCTTGTTGCCGGCGGACACGGTGGTGCTGCCGGAGCTGATGTCGGTGAGGTGGGACGCGAAGGCGGCGACATAGGCCTTCTGGGCCTCGGTCATGTAAGCCTGCTCGCTCACGCCGAAGACGGCCTTGGCGATACGGATGAGCATCGCCTGGTGCTGCTTGTCCCAGTAGCCGGCGACCTGGGAGACGATGGCGCCCATCGGGTCGACCTTGTGGAAGTCGGCGATGAAGTCGCGCGACTTCCAGCCCTTGGCGCGGCCGTAGACCACGCCGGAGAGGTCGCCGCCGTCGATCTCGTCGGTAGTGATGTCGGTCTTGCCGTCATAGTTGACTGGGGCGCCGCCGAGCGTGTTGAAGAAGGGCACGGTGTAGACATTGGAACCGCCTGCGATCTGGTCGGCGATCTCCTGGTCTAGGACCATGGCGCCCGAATCGAGGAACGCCGTGGTCACGGGATCGGGGGCCTGGCGCCAGTTGCGGGAGAAGAGCTCCTCGTCGAAGGGGAGTCCGAAAAGCGTACCTGCCATTTGGTTTCCTTTCAGTTGGGTGTTAGTCGGTTGCGTCGAGCTGCTTCAGAAGACCGGGGTTCTCCTGCATGAGCTTCATCTGCTCGGAGAACGTCATCTTGTTGAAGGACTCGGCCGTGATCTGGCCCTCGCCGGTGCCCCCGTTCAGGCCGGGGTTCTGCTTCAGGAGGGCCGCCTTGGTGGACTGGGCCACCTCGTCGCGACGTCGCTTGTCGAGATCCACGAGGGCCTGGGCGGCGGTCTTGGTCGCCTCGGCGTCCTCGCTCACCACGCGCGGCAGCAGCTGCTCGATGTCCTCGGTGCTGAAGCCGGCGCCCACGAAGAGCGATTTGGCCTCGAGCGAGTTGGACTTGAGCGTGAACTCGCGCTCCTTCGCGGCAGCCGCCTCCTCGCGCTGCTTGAGGAGCTCCTCGGCGCTCATGCCGGACTGCACCTGGGAGGTGAGCTCGGCGACCTTCGCCTGGAGCGCGCCCTCGCTGTCGCGGGACGCCTTGAGCTCGCCGTTGGCGGCCGTCAGCTGGCCCGTGAGGTCGGTCACGGTCTTCTTGAGGGGATTGAGCTCGGCGCCGATGCCGTTGAGCAGGGTGCTGATCTGCTCCTCGGTCGCACCGGGGAAGATTGCCGCGATCTCGTCTCGTTTCATATTTCATTCCTCCGTAGATACGCCGGTTTTAACGCGGCCGGCACCGCACGGATATGTCTGCCACTTCACGCTGTGGCCGCTATGCGTTAGCCGCCGCGTGCGCGGAGGCGTCGTCGCCCTTTTTGGGCTCGGGGACCCCGGCCTGTGAGCCGGGGCCGTCCTCGCCCGTCGAAGAGGAGGGGTCGTGGTTAGCGTCCGCCTGGGCCGCGAGCTGTCTCTGCGCCTCGGCGGCGCGCTCCTCGGACCAGCGCTTGGACTGGAGATATGCCGCCTCCGGGTCGGTGAACATGCCGCAGCTCTTGAAGGCGATCTCGGGATGGATGCCGTTATTGGAGAGCATGGTGGTGAGGACCTGGGCCTTGACCAGGACGTTCTCGTAGTTGCGGCGGTTGAAGGTGAGCTCGATGTCCCGCGAGCGCAGGTCGATGTCGACGCCGCCCGACTGCTCGCAGATGCCCAGCACGATCTTCAGCAGGGCCCGCTCGGCGCGCTTGAACTGGAGCTCGTAGCTCTTGGCGTGGCTCTCGGCCATGGTCCAGCCGTCTCGCAACAGGACGGCGGCGCCCGTGTCGGACGTCGAGGCCTTGGTGCCGTTGCGGTTGGGCATGCCGCAGATGTTGGTGACCGCCTGGAGGAGGTCCTCCTTGGTGACCTGCGTCTGGCTCTGGTCCAGGCTGTTGCGGATGAAGTCCACGTCGCCGCGCCCGCCCTCGACGGTCTTCACCTTGACGGCGCCGATCTCGAGCATGCTGAGGAACGTGTCCTCGTCCACGTCGCAGTCGACGAACTTCATGAGGCTCTGGACGGTCTGCTCGATGTCGTCCATGCGGTTGGACTCGAGCGCGTTCAGGGCATCGAGGATCGGCAGGACTACCTCGAAGGCGCCCAGGCGGACGCTGTTCAGGTCGTACTCGACGATCGGGATGGCCCCGTAGGTGTGCGGCCGGCTGTCGATGATGTCGGCGCCCTGGATCAGGTACCAGGAATCGGTCGTGTAGACGTTGTAGAGGGTCTTCTCGCTCCCGTCCTGCGCCGTGCCGACCCACACCGCGGCGATGGGGCGGTGGTGGTATGCGGAGCTGTACACGACGAAGGTGTCCCACGGCTTGAGCACGTGGAGCTCGAAGGGCTCCTCGTCGTCGGCCGTGGACTCCACCATCCGGTACCCCACGCCGCAGACGCACATGTACTCGAACAGGTCGCGGTCGCTGGATGCCTTGTCGCGGGCGAACATGAGCGTGTTCAGCTCGTTGAGGTCGCCCAGGTGCTCGGAGTAGCCGTCCTCGGTCTCGTCCGTGCCCTCGGGGCCGGCGGTGCCGTCGTGGTTTCTCAGCGTGTACTGGAGGGGCTCGGCGAGCTGGTAGCCCAGCTTGAAGTTGACGATCTCGCTCGCGTGGTTCTCCACTATTCGGTTGCAAATCTCGGGGCGGACGTCCTTCACGCGGTCGAGGACCGGCTGGCGCCCGCGGTAGTAGTCCCAGAGGTACAGCTCCTGGGCCTTGTTGATCCAATGGGCGGCGAGCGCCTCGGTGACGACCTCGACGACGTTGCCCTCGCCCACGGACTCGTAGTCCGCGTAGATGCGGGCCCGCCCGGTGTACACCGGCGCCGCTCCCGCCTTGTCGCCCTCGGCCATCCGCCGCCTCCTAGTGTCTGGATTGCTCTATCGCCAGAGGACCGGTCCCGCGCGAAGGGGAGCGCGCCCGTCCCACCGGACGGCTGGATGGGGACGGTCCGTACTGACAGCGGAGAGGATCCGCCGACACGAATAATGACAGGGGGTGAGGGCGCAGTTAATACCCGTCCCGCTATTGTGAGCAACGGTTGGCATTATTGCGGATTGATACGGATTGATACGGATTACCTGCTACGCTATGCGTCTCGTGGGGGTGACCTTCGCGAGGGACATCGACGTGGCGAAGCGCTTGAGCATGCTCATCGCATCCGGCGCGTCGTCGTGTTTATTGCGCCCCTCCGTCGTGTAGTGGGTGAGCATCGAGATGAAGCGGTCGTAGTCCCTCGAGGGGTGGTCGGAGCGGAAGAGGCAGTGCTCCTTGATCCACATCGAGTCGGTGATGATGCGGGTCTCCTTGTTCTCGGTCGAGAACTTCTTGCGGATGTCGACGGAGTGCCCAGCGCGCCTGCACGCCTCGGCGATGTCGTCGGCGATGCGCCCGCCCGCCGAGTTGCTCTCGAATCGCGCCAGGCCCACCCCGTTGCGCACCAGGGCGGAGGCGATCTTGGGCTCCACCACCTCCGGCAGCGAGTTGTCGCACACGACGTCGTCGATGTAGTAGCGGTCCCCGTATATCTTGGCGACCGGCAGGCACGCGTAGTCGGCGCCGCGGTCCTTGGTGTCGCACACGGCGATCACGCCGTCGGGCTCGCCCCCGGGCAGCTGGTCGTACCAGGAGATCTCGTCCGCGCCGAACATCAGGCCGCCTATCCACATCGGCTCGCCCATGTACTTGGCCGCCCACGAGTCCTCCTCGCCCGCGTTTATGAGCGACGCGCGCATGTCCTCGTAGTACTTCGTCGAGAAGCCGAGCCCGTACAGGTACGTGAAGTTGGTCTCGCCGTCGTCGTTGAGCGCCGGCAGCACCGTGAAGCGGTAGCGCGGGTCGTCCCCGTGCTCCTCCTCGATGCGCCCGATCACGTCGTTGGGGACCCAGCGCGTGCCGACGTGCAGCTCCTTGGCCCCGTCGAGCTTTCGGTCGCGCAGCTGGTTGAGGTACGCGCTGTAGAGCTTCTCCATTCGGTCCGAGGACAGCGCCTCCTCTCGGTCCGAGACCAGGTCGTCGCAGTAGAGCAGGGCTTCGCGGCCGACCTCGACGGCGCCGGTCAGCGTGCCGTCGACCGATCGGCACGTGAGCGTGGGGAACCTGCTGCGGCGCTTGAGCGAGATCGTCTCGTCGGCGTAGCTCTTGTCGACGAAGGGGGCGTCGGGGAACACCTCGCCGAAGCGGTAGGTCTCGCCGTCCAGGATGATGCCCAGGGCCTCCTGGTGGAAGCCCTTGGTCAGCTTGTCGGAGTGCCCGCTCATGACGTTCGCGCGCTCGGGGTTCCGCCCCATGACCCAGGTCAGGAAGAAGATGCACAGCGTCGACTTGCCCACGCGGGGCGGCAGCGATATCGCGAGGAAGTCGAGCCTGTCGTCGGCGAGGTCCTGTAGGTCGCCGACGAGCGGCAGCAGCACGGCGCGGCGCGGCGCGTAGAAGCGCTTCTCCGGCTCGCGGCGCCATTCCATGAACAGCATGTAGCTGTCGAAGTCCACCGGCGCGAAGGCGAGCAGCGTCGCCTCGATGGAGCGCAGCAGCGACTGCGCCTCCCCCACGCGCCCGCCGAGCTCGACGACCAGGTCCATCGCCCTCTCGCGCATCCAGCGCCCGTATGCCGACGCCCTCGCCGGGTCGTCCTCGATCATGGCCGGGTACACGGCCAGCGCGTCGCGGTACGGGTCGGTCGAGTCGCACCCGGCCGCTGTGGCGGCGATCGCGTCCGCCGTAGTCCAGATATCTCCCATCGTTCCTCCAAGTGAAAGGGGTCCTGCCGATCTCTCGGCGGAACCCCTCCACTCGGAGCGCCCCTCCCCTCGGGGCGCGCGTATCAGATTGTCCTAGCGGCCGCGCGGCCGCATCTCCAGTATCTTACCCCCGGCCGCCCGGGCCCGCGACTCGCCCTCCGGGGAGAGCACGGTCTCGGACCACCCGCAGGCCGGGCACGTCCGGTAGGCCCCGTGGGGGCTCAGCGTCGGCTCCCACACCGCCCGGTGCCCGCACCTCGAGCACCAGCATGGCCGCGACGCGACGGAGCGGATGTACGGGTCGGGCGTCATGCGACCAGCCTCCCGTCCCCCACCATGGCGTACACGGTGCCCCTCGAGACGCCGAGCACGCGGGCCGCGGCGGCCTTGCCCTCCTCGCGCAGGGCCCGCTGGGCCTCCTCGACCAGATCCGGGTCGAACTCGGTCCTGGCCCTGCCGCGGTAGCGCCCCTCGGCCCTGGCCAGGGCGATGCCCTGCGCCTGGCGCCTGAGCATCTTCTCGCGCTCGGTCTGGGCCACGTAGGCAAGCAGCGACAGCAGCATGTCCTCCACGCACCTGCCCATGTCCCCCATCGCGGCGAAGCCGGCCGAGTCGAAGAAGGGCAGGTCCAGCGCGCGGATCGACACGCCCTCCTCTCGGGTGATCCGGCGCCACTCGGCGGTCACGCCGTCGTAGGTGCGCCCGAGGCGGTCCAGCGAGTCTATGACGACCGAGTCCCCGGGGCGCAGGGCGGACAGCAGCCTCTCCCACTCGGGGCGGTCCATGCTCCTCCCGCTCGCGCGGTCGACGAAGACGCGCTCGGGAGGTATGCCCTCGGCTGCCATCGCCTCGACCTGGCGACCGGCGTTCTGCTCCTCGGTCGAGACGCGCACGTAGCCGTACTCCACGCTACTCGGCCTCCCCCACCACGATCGAGCCCTGCGGCAGGCGCGAGCGCTTCGGCACCACGGCCAGCTCGTAGCCCAGCACGTCCAGGTACGCCGCCGCGACGCCGACCCTGATGTCGGACGAGCGCATCTTCTGCGACATGTTCTGTGGCGTCAGGCCGATCTCGCCGGCCACCTTGTTCTGACTCCAGACGGGGGACTCCTCGGTGAGCGCCCTCATTATCTGCTTGATGTCCATGTCCTCTCCTTTCGACAGCCCCAATATAGGTGTATAGGAAATTATTGTCAATGCTTTTATAAGATTTTTTATTTTTTCGGCTGTGAAAAGCACTTACCTACTAGTTTTAGGGATCCGCTATTTACTGCCCGGGGGTGTGTTTCCGCCGGAAGAGGATCCGACGCGGCCAGGCGGCCCGATCAGGTGTGCAATTAGGGCACGCCCAAAATAAACGCCGCGACTGTAAATAAAATTATTTATAACTGCCTATTGCACTGTAAACAAAAACGTTTATAGTGAGGACTGTAAACAAAAACGTTTACAGTTTCGAGGAGGCCCACACCATGAAAGACCTAACACTAACGATCGGCCACAACATCAACGGCGTACCCACGCACACCTATACGCACGTCGTGGCCTTCACCGCGGCCGCTCTCCAGCTCGAAGGCCTGACCGCCTGGGAATGTACGGGGTTCTGGGAGGGGGAAGTGGAGCACTCGACCCGCATTGAGATAGACGCGCTCGAAGAGGACCGACTCGAGAGGATCCTCTCGCAGATCCCGTCACTGGCCGAGGCCCTGAAACAGAACGCCATAACGGTACAGATCAGGGACAGCGCGACGGCGTTTATCGAGCCGATCCGGATCAGCGCGACGGCCTAACCGGTCAACCAGGCGCCCCGCATACCGCGGGGCCATATTGAAGGGATACCACCATGGAAGTAAAGAAATACAGGGGCCAGGGAACCGGCGACGCCTACGACGTTACGATCGTATGCGAAAGCCTGCCCACGCGTAACGGGTTCTGCCACCGCGCCACCCTATTCGTAAACGACTGCCAGGTAGCCGGCCACCGTGTCAACTACCTAAACCGCACGTGGGAGGCGTACACGTACCAAACCGCGATGTCCTGCGTTATCGAGGATCGACTCGAGGAACTCCAGGCCGCCCGCCTGGAGGAGTTCAAGACGGAGCGCGGATACCAGCGCATGACCTCGAAGCGTAAAGCCGAGTTCGAGGTCTGGGAAGGCGGGGCCTCGGACGTCCTCATGGCCGAATACACCGCCCTGGGCGACGTATACGCCCAGATCATGCGTTACTAGGGGGGATATAGCTATGTCTACCTCAAACTTCCCGATCATCCCCGACGGCCTGCCCCTCATCGCCCGCACCGATGACGAGTTCTGGCTCTTCGACGAGGACGGCGAGTGCCTCGGGTATTGCGACTTCGAATCCCAGGAGTGGGAATCGGATGCAAACGGGGCCCTGGACGCCTGGAACGATGCCGCACGCGTCTACCACCTGCGGATCGGGTACGGCTACTATTCGGGCTATTTCGTCGAGGTCGAGCGTGACGAGGACGAGGCCGACGATCTGCGGGAAAGCGGGGCGACGGAGTGCGGGCGCCCCTTCGAGGAGTACGAACGCGGCCACCTGGCCCACTTCCTGCGGGCCTTCGCAGGTGCCCACGGCATGCAGGAGTATCGCGTGGCCGCCCGTTTCTCAAACGGTGAAACTATCTATCAGGAGGTCAAATAATGAAACGCCCCAAGATCGTCAGGAGCCCGTATCTCGAAGCCGTTTTCGACGATATCTGGGAAGACCTGGAATCACTGGGATACGAGGAGGTCCGCCACTATGCGCGCGCCTTCCCCCGTGAGCCTGACTACAACCTGGTAAACTACGGGTGCATGCGCGTCTACTATTTCGATATCCGCGATCTGTACGCCGCCTCTGGCGTCCCAGGCGTCACGGATACCTACAAGAGCGCCCGCAGCGGCCACGAGATAGGCGACTACAAACTCGGTGACGATCGTCTCTGGGAGGCGTACCGCGGCCACGTCGGGCAATGCGCACGCGCATACCTGGAGGCCTTCGAGGAAAGGGGATAGCGTGGGGGAGCTGATTCGGCGCGCCATGGGCGCGGGTATCCCGTGGTCGGAGAAGACCGTAGCGCAACGCGTCTTTACGATCCTGGGGCCGCCTCTCTATATCGCCTGGGGGATCCTCCTGGCACTCGGGACGGTGTGCGCGGCCATCATAGCGTGCGCCTTCGAGCAGAACCCGCCGCGGCGCCGGCGATAGGCACAACGGAATAGAAACGCACGGGCGGGCCCTCCGGGGCCCGTTTCCGTTTGCATCGGATCCGCCTGGAGGGCTCCCCCGGGCGGATCCCGTATCTCGGGCCCTGCGGGGCCCGTTTGCGTATGGGCGATTGTAAGCCGTTTTGAGGCCCCGTTTTACACTCTCGGTGTAGTTACTCTACCCTATCGCAAAACGGTCCGTATTTCGTTAAATAAACCGTTTTATCGACCGTTTTATCGTATGGCGCTAGATCATCTATAGTGTGTCACGGGAAACCGACGTCGACGGGCCGCCCTGGCGCGTGCCCGCGGCGCCGGGGGCGCGGCCCCCGGGGGCCGGCGGATCGGGGGCGTCGAGACAAAAAAAAAGCCCCCGCCCGGGCGATGCCGGACGAGGGCTCGTGAGGGGCGGGCGCCGTCGCCGCGTCCCCGCGGCCGGATACCCAAAAGTCGAAAGTCGAAAGTCGAAAGTCGAAAACCGAAAGTCGAAAGTCGCTAGGCGCCATCGACCGGCTCGACCGAGACCACCTCGGCCGGGATCGCCTCCGGCACCGGGCGCCCGACGAGTCCGGCGTACTTCGCCGCGGTCTCCTCGGGGCTCGGCAGGGCCGCCGTCTCGTCGCGTCGGGTGACGATCTGCTCGGTCTGGTCCTTGATGCCGTAGTAGTTCTTGCCCAGGACGATCCATTTCACCGGATTGCCCTTCTCGGCCTGGAGGTTGATCTCCCAGTTTACCTGCATAAACTCGTATGCTTTTTTAACCGCGTCCCTAGATTTCGCGGTTAGTTTCGTGCTCAGGGTCGAAGTGTCGCCCCGCCCGATGTAGCACAGCTGCTGGCGGGTCATGCCGAACGCCATGGCCAGGCCCGTCACCATGGGGCGCAGGCCCTCACGGTCGCACATGTCCAGGAACGTGTAGAACCTCTCCTTGACCTGGTCGGCGTCCGCCAGGTCGATCGGCTCCAGGGCCAGCTCGAACAGCGCGCGCCCGAACACCATGGCCGCCGTGTGCCTCTCCCGGTCCTCCGGCGGCACCTCCGGCTTCCTCGACTGGGTCACGGGGCTCTTGGCGCGCGCGTCGCTGAGGTCCCTCCGTCCGCTTCCCTTGCCTCCCAAATAGATCATCTCCAAAAGTCGCTCGCGATAGCCGGAAAGTCGCTCGCGGAACGGGGAGAACGGAAGGAACGGAAAAATACGTATATATCTCTATATATACTTATTTTCTTTTCTTATATGTAAAGTAAAGAGAGAAGTAGTTCCTTCTGTTCCCATGAAAGTCGTTTCCGCAGATAGACTACCGAAAATCGCTGTTTTGATATTTGCTCCCGGTCGTTCCCGGGATGCTCTGCCCGCTACCCGTTTTCGCGAAAGTCGCTGACGTGAAAGTCGCTCACGAGAGTCGGATGCGGCCGGAGCCGGTTCCGGAACCGGTTTGGGAGCGGGTCGGGGAACCGAATAACGCGTCGGCGGCCTTGCTGAAGCCGAGCTCGTTGAGCGCGATCCCCTCGTAGAACCTCTCGCCGTGGCTCATGCGCTTGCTCACTCCCATGGTCTCGAACTCGCGGCGGACGCGCTGCGCGCTCATGGGCTCCTCGTCGCACTCGAGGCAGAACTGGCGGTAGGCGTCGTTGAAGTCGCCGACGCTCATCCTGGAGCCGGTGCGCACGTCGCAGCACTCGGCCACGAAGCGCGCGAGGCTGGAGCCGCCGACCGAGGTGTAGGCGGCCGTGGCGGCCCTCACGCTCTCGGGCTCGTCGAGGCCGCGCTCTCGCCACATCCTGAAGCCCTCGCACAGCCAGTCCATGATGGTCCGCTGCCCGCGGTCGCTCCTGAACAGGGCCTTGAGGCCGCGGTCCTGCTCGTCCTCGCCGAAGTGGCGCTCGAAGGGGATGACGCGCATGCGGCCGGAGCTGAAGACCGTGGGGTCGGTGACGGTCGGCAGGGAGTTGCACGACAGCCAGAACACGCACTGGGGGACGAACTGGATCTGGGTGCCGTAGAGGTGGCGGGTCGAGATTGTGTCGTTGCCGGTGAGGGTCTTGACCTTGCCCTCGTCCAGGCGCTTGCCCTTGGTGGGCTCCGAGACCGTCACCAGGCGCACGCCCTCCAGCGAGGCGAGCTCCTCGTCGGCGCCCCCGGCCGAGCGGCCCTCCATGAGGAAGTCGCGGTCGACGGCGCGGGCGTACTCGCCCAGGGCGTACGCCACCGACTCCATGAGCGTGCCCTTGCCGTTCCGGGTGGTGGCGCCGTAGGCCACGAACATGCACTCCTCGGGGTTGGCGCCCAGCAGGCTGTAGCCCAGGGCGCGCTGGAGGTAGAGGGCGCGCTCGCGGTCGTGGCACATGATCTCGTCGATGAACTCGTCCCAGCGCTCGTCGTAGTCGATCGAGGAGTTCATGAGGCACTCCGGCGCCTCGCGGGCCGACTTGGTGACGTGCCAGTCCTTGGCGCCCCACTCGTCGACGTCCATGAGCAGCGTGCCGGTGTCGAGGTCGACGACGCCGTAGGGCGTGCCCAGCATGGTCGGCTCGACGTTGAGCCTCGAGGGCGGGACGCGCACCTCCTGGCGCCACATCTCGGCCACGTTGGCGATGGCGGTCTTGGAGCAGGTGCGCCGGCACCAGTCGAGGAACTGGCGGACCTTCTTCGTCTCGCCCTTCTCGCCGGCCGAGGAGGCCCTCATCAGCTGGTCGGTGGCCCACAGGGCGCGGGTGCCGACGAACTGGCGCACGAGGCGGTCGGCCTCCTCGCGGGGACGCTCGGTCCACGTGTCCCAGCAGGTCGGCAGGACCAGGGCCTTGGCCTCCTCGCACCACATGGCCTCGGGCCTCCAGCGCATGACGGCGCGCATGGTGCCGATGTCGGTGTCCTGGCGGTAGCGGTCGGATACGGGGTCCTCGGCGTCGAGGAGCAGGCAGATGTCCGCCTCGTCGCCCTCGAGCACCGTGCCGTCCGACAGCTCGTAGCGCCCGCTCATCGTCCCCTCCCCTTCCAGGAGTCGTCGAAGAGCACCCCGTAGTCGAGGCCGAGCGCCTCGTGGATGCCCTTCATGGTGTAGTAGCTCGGCTCGCAGCGGCACTTGAGCAGCTTGTATATCGCGACGGTGTTGACGCCGACCATGGCCGCGAGGGAGCTGACGCTGACGCCTTTGCGTTCCATGGCCCTCTTCAGTGCGGGGACGTTCATCAGAGCCTCCCCGTCGATCCGTAGCCGCCCTCGCCGCGGGAGCTGGCGGGCAGCTCGCGGACGGGGACGAAGCGTGCGTGGACGAACGGGATGATCACGAGCTGGGCCACGCGCTCGCCCGGCTGCACCGTGTAGGGATCGCCACCCAGGTTCAGCAGCTTGCAGCGGACCTCGCCTCGGTAGCCCGGGTCGATGACGCCGGGGGCGTTCGCCAGCGTGATGCCGTGGTTGCAGGCGATGCCGGACCGCGGGGCCTGGAGGGCGAACACGCCCTCGGGCAGCGCGACGCGCACGCCGGTGCCGACCCAGGCCGACTCGAGGGGCCCCAGCGTGATCGGGTCCGCGATGTCGGCGCGCAGGTCGCACCCCGCGTCCTCGGCCCCGTGTGCGTAGGACGGGATGTACCGGGCCGTGTCGGCGATCGGTACGACCAGCTCGGTCGTCGGCGAGGGCGGCTCGGTGCCGGGATCGGGCGCCGTCCGGTACTCCAGTGTGCTGATGTCCATGTCTCCTCCTCTCATCGGCAGGCGCCGATGCTCTTCAGGTAAAGGTTGTTCCTGCGCGAGCGGGCCAGGGCGCGGCGCCACCGGCGCTGCCATTTCGGGTCCAGGGCCTTCAGCACCCGGCGCACCACCTTGGCCATCCATCGGATCGCCTGCGCCATGAACTCGGCGAGCCACACCATGGCGTCGGCCGTCATGCGGACGACATCGGGGATATGCTGCCCGAGCGGATCGCTATTCATGGATGACCTCCAGGCCGTAGGCCTCGGCGGCCTCGTGCTCGATCCTGCACCCGCGGGCGTCCTCCCAGCCCTTAACGAAGTAGGCCGCGTGGCACAGGCTCATGTTCTCGAGCGACTTGGCGAGGTAGCAGAGCGGAACCTGCACGACGCCTCGCCCCTTCATGGCCTCGTCGCTATACCACTTGTCGCTAAAATAGGTGTTGACCACCTCGTAGCCCATGGCCGTCAGGGCGGCGACCGCCCTCTCGCGGTCCTCGACG
Source organism: Collinsella sp. AF31-11 (assembly GCF_003475605.1). NCBI lineage: Bacteria > Bacillati > Actinomycetota > Coriobacteriia > Coriobacteriales > Coriobacteriaceae > Collinsella > Collinsella sp. AF31-11. The sequence goes on along the minus strand of NZ_QRQS01000004.1, from coordinate 16,389 downwards.
ATCTCCTCGTCGGTCTTCCCGGCCATCGGCTGGGAAATCATTGCCTTCTTCATATTCTGTTCTCCTAACGATAGATATGCCGGATGGTCCGACGGTCTCTTCCCGCAGTGCGGGGCCCTAGTGATGTCCCCATCGGAGAGCACCAGTCTCGAGACCGCGTAGCTTTTTCTGCACCCGCGGAGGACGCTCCCGCGAAGGCTCGCGATGCGCTCGATGGCGTCGTCCGGTGTGTGGCCGTCCCACTCGGGTGCGCGGTCGAGCTCGAGGCACGGGAACATGTCCCAGTACGGCTCGACGTCGTAGTGGTACGTGGCGGGACCGGCGGGGGTGTCGATGCCCACGATGAACATGCCGTCGTACATGGTTCCGTCGGCATGCTGTCTCGATTTCCACGAGAGATCGGGGAACTTCGCCACGATCACCGAGAACAGCACCGCCCTGTGGTGGTAGAGCTCGTCGAACGTGTGGTACCCGTCCGACGTCTCGCCCGTGACGGGCGCCGTCTCGGCTAGCTTCGCCAGTCTCTCGAGGATGCGGTCCGGTGGAGACAGCCTGTCTATCCCGATGGCGTCCGTCACCTCGTCGCGCAGTACGCGCATGAGGCCGGCGCTGTAGGGCTCGGGGCATGCGCCGTAGTCGTATGCCGTCTGCCAGATGGAGGCTCGATAACGCAGCTTCCCGGCGATCGCTTGGCGCTCTTCATCGGTAACATTCACGGCGTATCGAAGTCGGCAAATCCGCTTCTCTAGCTCGGGGCTAATCCGCATCAATGACCACCGCCCCACAATGCGGGCAACGCTCATACTTGCCGTATATTTCCTCGCAAGTTCTGCCGCACTCGCTACATTCGTAGATTCTTACCTTGGTGTTTCCGTGGGTCTCAACGTCGGTGAGGTCTAGGCGGCATGTCGGATGGTCGATTAGGTCGGCGAACTCCTCGCAATAATTGACTCCCTCGGGGAGTATTTCGCGCATGGCCTGATGGAGCAGCACGTGACACGGGATGAACGGAGTGAACCGATACATCAGGCGAAGCCTCGCCGCCAGTTCATGACAATGCGCACTGAGGGGAGACGGTCCGCAGTCGGGTTCCCCAGTTCCACAGTCGGGTTCCCCAGTACCGGCGTTCCGCTTCACACTGTAAGCGTTACAGGCGCTATTGGAGCTCCCCATGATGAAGCCGTCGATCTTACAGGCCCATCCATCGTAGTTGTCGCACGTGGCGCACGTCTTCTCATTCAGTAGCATTGGCTCTCCTGTTCCACATGGCGATGGCCGCCAGTTTCTCGATATCGATCACGGTCCGCGGGCGCACCATGCAGGCCGGGTTCTCGCACCCGAGCGTGCCCGTCAATCCGTACAGGTCGAATCGCGCCGGCCTGTAGACGGGATCGCTCTCGCAGAACGGGCACGGCTTAACCTTCCCCATCACTCATCACCGTCCGACCATTCATACTTACTGAACAGATCGGTTAGGCTGTCGGCCACCAAATCAATGACGTTGACGTAGCGGAACTCTCCTGACTCGAACGCGATGATCGCGCCGTTTTCGAAAAATTGAACAACAAAACCTTGGTCTTCTTATCTGTACCGTATGGCTGATACCAGACCGGGATAATGACGCCGTTCATTTGCCATCACCTCTCAGTAACCGACCACAGAATGGGCAGTAGCTGATGCGTTCGGACTCCATGTAGGTCGGCTCGCCATCAATAGACACAGCGACGATTCGGAACATCCCACGCACTGTCTCCTTGATGAACATGGACTTGTGGTTGTGTAAGCGGCGATCGGCCTGCATGTGCATCTCGCAGCGTGGTTTCTCGCAATAGGCGCACATCATTCATCACTGTCCAGCCATGCGTACTGGAAGAAGATATCAGCCGCCCCGTCGACCGTCACCGCGTCGGCACGCACGGTCCTGATATCGCCGGACTCGAACATCACGACTGCGGCGGGAAAGGCTATCTGTCCGGCTTTGAACCCGCCTAGCAGAGTGGAGTCGCCATGGGTCCATGCTTCTTGGAAGAACCCGACAAGCAATGCCCTGGTCTTCTCGCCGGGCATTTCCGACACGTAGCACGGGTACAGCTCGATCGGCAGGTTAGTCCACATGCCCGTACTCCCTCGCGATGTCCTCGAATCGGTCGAAGACTCTGTCATTGACGATGTAGCGGTTGTAGTCGTCCTGCTCCGTGTAGTGCCAGCGGCCCTCGCGGTGCCCCTCGAGTAGGTAGTCGCGGAGCGTGCCATCAGGGACGAAATTGCCGTCGACCATCTGGCGGAAGGTCAGTTCCCAGACATTGTGGCAGCTGCGGAACACTTCCTCTATCTGGTCGACCATTTCCGCAGTCATGCCCGGCGTCACGACGAACACGGCGCGGATGGTCATCATGGGGTAGTGGTCCCTCGACCGGAAAGCCGCGTTCACTCGCTGGAGGTCGTTGGTATTCATGCAATGGTAGACAACGCGATCGAACTCCTCGAGGATGCCGATGACCTCGCGGTCCCACATATAGCGTCGGAGGGTCTCCGCGCTCGTGTGCATCTCGGTCTCGACGTCGTGATCGCGGCATATCTTCGCCAGCAGGCCGTACCATGTGGCGCGCTGCATATCCTGACATTTCGATACCCCGTGCATGGGGTCGCCTCCACCCGAGAAGCTGAGGAAGTAGATATCATCCAGATCGATGAGCCCGAGCACCGTCCTCGATACCTCGTAGATGTCGGTCTCGGGGAGCCTCATACCGGTCTTCTTCGTGATGCAGTACGGACACAGGTGGTGGCACCCGAAGTTGGTGATGATAGAGAAGTTACGCTCCGACATTTCCGTCGCCTCCCGTCAGCTCGTGCAGGCGCCTGGCGATAGCAGAGAAGATCGCCCTCTCGCAGTTGTAGTCGCTACCCGATCGGATGGCGCAGTCTCTACAGTTACCGGTCGGTGAGAAATAGCGGCACGAGTTGCCGGTCCGGGCGCATTTCTCGATATCATCGATTAACTTACCGAGTGAGTCCGGAGCGGTCAGGTACAGGTAGTGCGCCTGTATCCTCTTGCCTTCCCCGGTCGTCACCATCCAGTGCCCCTCGGGATCCATACTCCGCGTGGCGTACAGGAAGTAGTTGACCGCATGTGCCTCCCCCTGTTCCCCGTAGAGCACCCGCGTGTCCAGCGGTATGCGCTTTCCGGCCCTGTCGACCGGATACTCGCAGCTATCCATCGATTTCCTCCTCTATTCGCTTCCTTGCTATCTCGGCGTATTCGTGTACGACCTCGTAGCCGATGAACGGGACGCCCCGCTTCCGGCACGCCACGGCCGTCGTCCCGCTGCCGAGGAACGGGTCGATCACCCCGATGCCGTCGGGCAGGATGCCGACGATGCGGTCCATGACCTCGATCGGCATCTGGCACGGGTGCGCGCTCTTGCCCCTCGTGGTGTTCTTGACCTGGTTGATCTGCCACCAGTCGTAGAGGCGGGCGCCGCGGCCCTCGGCCATGAGCCTCTTGATACGCTTGTCGTTCTGGTTTTTATAGGGCTGCTTGACCCTGCTGAAGTCCGGCTTGACGCCGTAGAAGGCGACGTCGCGGTGCTGCTTGGCGGTGTTGGAGTTGTAGGTCCACGAGACGACCCTCTCGGGCGCCTCGCCCTTGGCGATGCTCAGCCTGTGCATCTGCTCCGGGTAGTGGATGATGACCGCCGGCACACCGTCCGTGATGTCGGCCAGCATGGCGTAGTACTCGGCCTCGGGCAGCCGGTCCCTGAAGCCCTTGTAGTGGTAGCCGATGTTGAACGGGGGATCCGTCACGATGACCGGCGTGAGCCCGTTATAGACCATCGCCTCGATCCCCCCCCCGATCAGCTCGAGGCAGTTCCCCTCGTAGACGCGGTCGAGCTCCTGCTCGACGTCGGCGCCGATTTCCTCTCCCATAGGGATCCTCTCCTTATTCGGTTGTCCGTGTGTGCTATTCGGCCGGGAGGCGGCACCAGCCGGCTATCTCGGCCCACTGGGCGCCCTGTTCCGCTAGCGCGTCCAGCATCGCCCCCGCGAGCCCCCTGATCTCCCACTGGGCGTGGGCATCGAGCCGCAGGGCGCAGAAGGACATGAGCTCGCGGGCGTTCATCGTCACCGCGATGTCGGTCTTGCAGGCCTCGGGCAGCACGAAGCGCGCGTCCTCGGGCTTGAGGCCGTCGGCGATCAGCGACTCGTAGCGCGTGCGGGCGTAGGCCATGTACCCCCTGTAGGCCTGCTCCGAGTCGCTCCCCGCGATCGACGGTGGGACGACGTACCAGTCGCCGCCCTCGAGGCGCGTGTAGCGCTGGGAGCGCTGGCAGAAGCTCGCCAGGCGGTGGCGCACCAGCTGGTGTGAGTAGGCACGGCTGATGCCCTCGATGGCGAAGGTCGCCGAGACGTGCTCGAACACGCTGAAGTGCCCGGCGCGCCAGCAGTTGACCGCGCGAGACCTTGGGGTCGGTCCGGCCGTAACTGGTGCCGGCGATGCGCCCCACCGTCTCGAGCGGGTTGTCGCAGCTGGTGGAGATGATATCGACGTTCATCGGGCGCCCCCGTCCAGTCCGTTCTCGATGAGCTCGGCGAAGCGCAGGAGGGACCCGGTGTGGTCCTCCCACGCTTTGTGGGCCCAGCCGTCCGGTTTGGCCCAATGGGCCTCGCGGCGCATGTCGGCCACGACCTCGCGGATGTAGTCGGGATCCACACCGTCCTTGGCGCGGATAATTCGGTATTCGACCATATTTACTTCACAAAGTCGTACCAGTCGCAGGACTCGTCGAGGCCCTCGATCAGGTGTCCGGCGACCCAGTGCGGCATCTCGAGGGGCAGCGGGTCGGTCTCCTCGACCCACAGGCCGCAGGCCCTCATGCAGACGCCGCAGCCGTCGGCGACGTACTGGTAGTGCGAGCACTGGTCGCATGTCGGCCTGGGGCCGGCGAAGGCTTCCTCGATGTCCGCGTCGGTGACGCCAAGCGGGTAGTTACTCATCGCTCGCCCCCTGGATGATCCCGAGGGCCAGCCACGTTGCCAAAATGGCCGCGAAGGCCCCCAGGGCGATCCAGCCCCATGCGGCCCCGAAGGCGTTTCCGATCGCGGCGCACACCGCGATGCCGACGATAATCGTGCCGGCGATGGCGATAGTGCCGACGGCCATCGCCTCGTCGGGTGTCAGCTTCTTCATCTGTTTGCCTTTCTGTTGAGGTACATGTCGAAGAGGGCGCCGCTCGCGGCCTCGACCGCGTAGGCGAGCTCCTCCTCGGCGGGCCTGTCGTCGCCGATGTAATGCAGGTAGTCCATCGCGACATGCACCGCCTCGTGGGCGAGCAGGGCGAGGATCTTGTACTTCTCCCCGTGCACGCCGCCCATGAGCACGAAATGGGTGTAGCCCCACTTCGTCGGGCACGAGAACGTCAGCGCCTTGCTGTCGCCGGGACTCAGGTCGGGCAGCTCGAAGCCGTGCTCCCCCGCATCCCTCGCCAGGGCCTCCCGGCTCGTGTAGAGGGCGACGAGCATCTCGGGCATCACCGAGCAGTGGGCTACCTGGACGCTCATCGGCCACCGCCTTCCGAGTCGTCGAGGGCGTAATCGATGTAGTCCCCGGCCTTGGCCAGGTCGACGTCGCCCCCCTTGAGCTCCTCGCGCCACAGGTAGCGTATCGCCGTGCCCTTGCAGAACCCGCGGTACTCCTCCGGGGTGAGGCATGACCTGATGGCGTCGATGCACGTCACGCCGCCCCGACCGAGGTAGCGCACCGGGTTGTCGGTGGGGCTATCTGCCATCTCGACCGCCCCTTCCCTTCTTGACGAGGAGGATCATCTGGCCCTGCTTGTGGACCCGGACCCTCCCGCTGAACTTCTTGTTGCAGCATGCGTTCCAGAGGCCGCGGTAGAGCTCATCGAAGCCGAAGGGCGTGTCCGCGACCTTGACCGACGCCCGCTGCGCGTCGTACTTGACGAACGAGGACAGGAGCCTGTTGCAGAACTCGCTCAGGTCGGTGCCGTTGCGGGTCGTGTACTCGGGGCCCTCGTAGACGTGAAGGAATCGGTCCATGCCTCACCTCCTGTATCTTGTTATCGAATCGATGATCTGCCCGACCTCGTCGTCGGGCAGCGGCGGGAGCAGGTGCTCCCGGTTGGCCCTGTCCGCGGCCCTCTCCAGCTCCTCGCGGGATGCCCCCGCGCCCCACTGCTGGCCGCAGAAGGATACGAGCGCGAGGTGCCTGCTCCCGCTCGACACGTCCGGGTAGACCGGCGCGATCTGGATGCGGCCGTCGTCGCGCTCCGGCCACTCGGGCTCCCATATCGTCTGGGGCGCCCCGCCGGAGCCGTCGCGCTCCCCGCGGGGGAAGTGCTCGGCGAGTATCGCGTCGACTGCGCCCTGGGCATCGGCGATGGCGGTGTAGCGCCCCAGGGTCCATCCGGTCAGGACGAAGTAGCGGGACTCGCGGTATATCTCCCACCGCCCCTCTTTGCGCCCCTTGAACGGGATGTCGGCCCGGCAGACGATGTGCAGGCCGTTACCGCTCTTGGAGACCTCCGCGTAGCTGGCGCAGGCCCTGACCGCCTCCGCGGCCTCGGGGAGGATCATCCCCTCGCCGTCGAAGGCGTGGTCGATGTCGATGCCGACGAGGCCGTCGTCCGCGAACACGAAGCCCAGGAAGTCGTATATCCCGGCCTCGATGCAGGAGGCGGCCTCGTCGAAGGTGCCCCAGGTCGCGGGCAGGCTGACCGAGGCCCTCCTGTCCGCCGACACCCTCATCGGGCATTTGGAGCCCTGCTCGACACCGACCCAGCGGCGGAGGCGGCGCAGCTCGTCGGGTATCGCCCCGAGATCCGTGCCGCCCATCGCTAGGGCCTCTGGGGCTTGGTGTCGCCCGGCTCCACCTTCCGGCGGGAAGCGGTCTTGCCCTTGATGATCTTCTGCTTGCCGCCCGGCGGCGGGACGATCTCGCCCTCGAAGTCGAACGGGTCGATGGGGAACTTGAAGTTGCCGTCGATGTCGAGGCCGAACTCCTCGTCCTTGTCGTCCCACGTTTTGTTGTTCGCCCTCGCGACGATCTCCATCGCGATGCCGAGCGGGATGGGCCCCTGGACCCATTGGCCGCCCGATGTCAGGCGGCGGTACTCGATGATCTCGTTGGGGCCGAGTCCTTTTCTGATCTTCATGCTCCCAGTTCCTCTCTGAGAAGCTCGCCGAACTCATCCAGCGAGCGCACTATCCTGTGGCATATCCCCTGCCTCGTGAGCCTGTTCCGCCAGACGATCTGGTCGGGCTGCACCTCGTAGCCGCTGTCGGCCTTGAGCTCCACGGCGACGCAGCGCCCGGCGTGGAACAGCAGGAGGTCGGGGAAGCCCTTGTTGGTCCAGCCCCCGCCGTGGATGTTCACGGCCAGGACCCCGCGCCCCTTGGCGAGGCGCAGGCAGTCCCGCTGGAGCTTCGACTCCCTCAACTACGCGAAGAGGTCGTCATCGTCGGACGCCTCGTCCCCCTCGCCGGGGTCGAGCGGCGCCTCGCGGTAGTTGCGCAGGTGCGTGTACATGCGCTTCTCGCCGTCCTTGTTCGTGCCCTCGTTCTCGAGGATGTCCGCCATCACCTGCTGGCCGACGAGGTCGTCGGGGTCGATGTCCTCGAGGTCCCAGTCGCGCAGGGCGCGCTTGGCGAGCGTCGAGAAGATGTTGCGGGCGACGCGCTGGGCGTTGCTGGGCTTCGAGCCGCGGCCCATGTTGAACTGCTCGGTGCCGGTGCCGTGGTCCTCGTCCTCGAATGTGACGACGGCCTTGTTGAACTTCTCGTCGTAGTCGACGTCAATGATCGTCAGGACCTGGTCTCGGCCGACGTGCAGGTTGGCGAAACCCTCGGTGAGCTCGATACGTGCCATTTGGTTACTCCTTGTCTTTGTTTAACTTCGCTGTGAACTTCGATGATTCGGTCTCCTTCGAGTACTTCTCCAGGAGGCCGTCCTTCTCCAGGCGCGCCTTGTCGATATCGGTCTTCCTCGTCACGACCAGCTTGCAGTCGACCCCGTGGCCGCTGAAGGTGGCGGTGTCGTGGTCCCCGATGTTCTCGAGCGCGTACTTCTTGAGGATCTCGGTGATCTTCTTGAGGCGCTTCTCCTTGGGGGACGAGACGACCTTGAGCCCCTCGATGAACTCGGCCGTCTCCGCGTACTCCTTGAGCAGGCCGTCGATGTCGGTCTCGGGGCTGAGCGACGCGTCGCGGAGCCCGGCAAGGTACTCGCCGTCGCGGTTCTCGTCGTATTTGGGCGAGTTGCCGGTTTCGACGTACTCTCGCCACCACGCGAGGGCCGGGCGGACGTAGTCCTCCTCGAAGTCCGGGTAGCGCTCGTGGAGGCGGAACTCGACGGTCATGGTGTTGGACGCGTCCGGGACGAAGTCCTCGGGGTGGTCGTAGATGCCCGGCTCGGTGAGGAACGAGGCGACCATGATCACGTCCTCTACGCCCAGCAGGTATGCGTAGAGGGCCGCCTGGAGCGCGTAGTACTCGGGGACGTCGTCCTCCCAGTCCTCGGCGCGCTTCGTCGTCTTGAACTCCAGCACGCCCGTCGGCTCGCCGTCCTCGTCGACGAGGATGGAGTCCCACATGCCGCCGAGCACCGGGTGCGTGAAGAAGTTGCCGTAGGTCTTGCTGAAGTAGTCGGGGCCGTAGACGTCGGTCGGGTCCCTGAGATCGTCCATGGCGTAGGACTCGCGCATGTAGGCGATCTGCTTGGGCTCGATGACCTTGCCGGCCCTCGTGTACACGGTCTCCTCGAACGGCTTCATCCAGGCGCGCGTCACCTCGCACCAGACCTGGAACTCAGTCGTCCACTTGTTGAGGCCGAGCACGGCGGCGAAGCGGGTCGCCGTCAGCTTCTTGGGGCGCTTCGGCGGGTCGATGCTGACGGTGCCGTCGTCGTTCCAGGTGATGTCAGCGCTCATCGGGCAGCCCCTCCTTCAGGGTCTCGAGGCAGTCGGCCGAGATGACGACGGCACCGACCGAGTGCAGGAACTTGTCGGTCAGCAGGCCGATGGCGATGCCCACGGCGGTATCGTTGCAGTCGCCGATGCGGGTGAGGGTGTTGAAACCCCTCACGAGCTCCTTGGCGGCGCGAACGTCCTCCGTCGTCGGCTTACTCATGCGAATTTGCCCGCCGGCCGCCACGACCGTGAGGACGGTATTGGTCTCAGCCATCGCTACTCACCCTTCTCGATGGACGCCTTGAGCTCCCCGAGCTCGTTGATGTACTTCTCGCACTCCGCCTTGGTGATCTCCTTCTTGAGGTTCTCGGTCTCGACGCCGATCTCGGCAACGGCCTTGGCGACCTGCCCGTTGTCGGGATATTCCTCCTTGAGGGTCTTGATCGACTTCTTCAGCGCGGCGACCTGGAGGCGCGTCGCCTTGCCGTCGGGGTCCGCGAGCTTCGCGGCGGTCTTGGCGCGGTCGGCGCCCTCGGCGGGCTTGGCGGAGCCGCGCTTGGCCTTGACGGTCTTCTTGGCGGCGGGCTTCTTCGGCGCGGGATCGCCCTTGTCTGCGGTGGCGACCTCGGTGGTCGACTTCACGGCGCTCTTGGCCGGCGTCTTCGCGTCGCGGGGGCCGCCGATGGACGCGTCGGTCTCGTCGCCCTCGGCGAGGTCGAGCACGAGCATCTTCATGTAGCGTCGCAGGTAGGTCTCCTCGCTGCCGAGTCGCTGGAGCGGGTTGCCCGTGTCCTTGCCGTCCTTGTTCAGGATCGGGTTGATCGAGGGCCAGTCGAGCTCGAAGGAGATCTTCTCCTCCGGCGCGTCGACGTTGATGACCTCGGTGACGATCTTCGCGGGCTCCTCGTGGACCCCGTTGATCGCCCCGTTCTCGAGCGAGATGCCGGATACCGTACGGCGCATTACCTTGGTCGTGCGCTCGACCAGGCCGACCTCGGCGAAGATGCGGGTCTGGGTCGGGACGATGTCGTCGAGCTCGAAGTAGTCGAAGCCGACGTAGTCGTTGATGCCGCTCTTCTTGACGCCGGCCTCGACGAACATGTGTCGCGCGATGGCCAGCTTCTGGTAGACGTTCATGGATGTGTAATCAGGTGCCTTGGCTGTTGCCATGGTCCCCTCCTCTGGTTCGAAATCGGCAGCGCGCTTGAGCGCGAGCCTCTTGTAGAAGTCCTTGTCGATGTCGGCGATGTCGGGCATGCCACCGTTGGAGACGAGGCAGTGCTCCGGCAGGGACTCGATCTTGGCGACCGATCCGTCGGCCTTCTTGACCTTGTAGAGGCGCCCGAGGCGCTCGTCGCGGGTCGCGAAGACTCGGTTGCATTTCTGCATCGGGACCTCCTCCCCGTCCACCAGCTGGTAGACGCGGGAGTACTTTCCGCCGGCCTTGGCGATCAGCTGGAAGGCGGCGGGATCGTCACAGGAATCAATTGATCGGTCGATGGGCGTGCCGTCGAGCAGGTACGCCTTGAGGGCGTCCGCCACGGCGGTCGCGTTGTTGTTGATGGAGAAGGCGCCCACCGTGGACGGGCCCCTCACCAGGTATCCGCCCTTGACCTTCTCGTGGCCGTCGACCATGCGGATGGCGTAGTTGTTCACGTCCTTCTCCCACACCATCTGGACCTGGTCCTCCTCCAGGCCGAAGCCCGTGCGGCGCTCCCACTCGTGGTAGATCTCGGCGAACTTCCCGTAGCTCGACTCGTCGAGCGAAACCATGATGCCGTCGGTGTTCAGCTGGATGAGCGTCAGGCCCTCGATGTCGTGGACCAGGTGCTCGGCGAGCTCCAGCAGGTACAGCTGGCCGGACACGCACACGGAACGGGCCATGAGCGGGTCGTATAGGTCGTTGTATTTGTTGAGAGTGGCGCCGTAGGTGGTGTTGACGACCAGCTTGAGGCCGTTGGCCGTCGCCTTGTCCCCCGCCTTCTTGGCCGCCAGGCGCTCGGTGTAGATGCCCTCGAAGACCGACGGGGAGCGCATGTTGCGCGAGGTGTACCCGTTGCAGATCATGAGCGACGGGTAGTAGCTCGACACGTCGATGTTGATTATCAGGCGCCCGCCCCGGCGCTCCTCGCGGTATCTGGGCAGGGCCCCGTGGATGCCGCCGAAGGCCAGCGTGACCGGGCAGCCGCCGACGTCGATGGCGAGCTTCAGCTTCCACAGGACCTCGTCCGGCACGGACGGGTCGGCCATGTTGGCGAAGAACCCGAAGACCTCGTCGGGTATCCACTCCCTCAGCAAGTTGGCCGGTACGGTGTAGGCGCGCTCGTCGTCGTGCTCGGCCCTCGTCGCCCCCAGCACGGCCGCGGTTAGCTTGGCGTTGGTGAGGTAGAGGGCGCGACCGGGCGACAGGCCCGCCCTCTCGCCGAGCGTGAGCTTGGTCTCGAGATACCCGCGGCGGAGCTCCAGGAGGGCCTCGGTGGCGTCGACGTCGTGCATGCAGTAGTGCAGCACGTCCGCGCGCTCCGCCGCGGTCAGCCTGCCCTCGTGGGTGAAGTCGACCTCGGACTCCTCGACCGACAGGCCCAGGTGCCCCTCGACGGACTTGAGGGACGTGCCCTGCTGGGTGTCCTTCATGAGGTCGACGTCGTTGAAGCGGAAGTAGCATCTCTCGAGGTAGGGGTGCTGCCACCCTTGCTCGCCCGAGATGATCCAGTCGTTGACCTCCTTGACCTGCTCCGGGGAGCAGCCCGCGAAGATCGCCTTCATGATGTACTGGTCGTAGTGCGAGCCGTTGAAGGACACGAAGAACGAGTCCGACATCTCCCGCATCCACTCCCGCAGCGCCTCGGCGTCCTCGTTCCAGAACCACTCCCTGCGCTTGTCCCCGACGTGCTTGAACACCACGAGCCAGTCATGGGCGAACACCTCGAAGTCGTAGACGAGCAGGTCCAGGTCGGAGAGGCTATCCATCCAGGTCACCTCGCGAGGCCAGGTACCCCATGGTCCGCTTGGTCACCTTCTTCGGGAGCCACTTGCGCTTCCAGTTGGTGCAGAGCGCGTCGGACGAGTGCACGTAGAAGGCGTTCCCGTTGTCGTGCTCGCAGTCCCTGGCGGCGGGGCAGCTCTGGCAGTTGATGCAGTCCAGGAAGGCGACCGCGTGCTTCTCGCTCCGGAAGAGCTCGACGTTGCGCTTCGCCTCGTGGCGGTAGAGCATGCCCTCGCGCTCGGTGTATATGGGATCGTCCCTGTTCACAGTCTCGCCCCCTTCGTGTATTCGGTTATGTACTTGCTGAAGAGCGCCTCGCCGAAATCGGCGTAGTTGCCGAGCGCGGCGTAGATGGCGTGCTCTATGCTCCCGTCGGTGAGCATGTAGTAGTACGAGCACGGCCTCGTCTGGCCGACGCGGTGGATGCGGTCCCGGGCCTGCTCGTTGAGGTTGCTCGAGAGCGTCGGCTCGAAGAACACCATCGTGTCGGCCGCGTAGAGGTCGATGCCCGCGCTGCCGCTCTGGTACTGGCAAATGATCGCCCTGATGCCGTCCTCGTCCTGGAACCGGCGCCACACGGCCTTGTCGGCCGACCTGCCGTCCAGGACGACGTGGCCCATCTTCAGCGATGCGAGCACACCCGACACGAGGTCGATGGAGTGCCTGAAGTCGCAGAATATGGCGACCTTGCCCTCGAAGTCCGCCAGGAACTCCTTGAGCGCGGTGAGTTTCGATGAGCCGTAGTCGACGCGCGACCCGTCGTCGAGGTCGATGTATCCCGAGGCGAGCTGCCTCAGCCTCAGCGATCTCGTCAGCGGGTTCTGCGCGAGGGCGTCCAGCTCGACGATGGCCGAGTCCTCCATCATCTGCTTGTACACCCTCTTGACCTTTGGCGACATCGCGCAGTGCAGTATCTCGTCGGGGAGCTTGTCCGGCAGGTCCAGGCACTCGGCCTTGGTGATCCGGTAGCTCCAGTCCCCCAGCACCCGCTGGAGGTCGTCGACGTTGCGGTACCTGTACGGCTGGTGCCACGGGTTGAGGTACGCCACGCGCTCGATCCACTTGTAGTAGCTGTCGCCGCCCAGGCACGCCGGGTACACCCGGCCGCCCTCGACGACGGGGTCGATGCAGGCGAGCTGGCTCCAGATGTTGCACAGCTGCCCGTTGGACGTGGGCGTGCCCGTGAGGATGTAGCGGTACCGGGCCCGCGAGCACATCTTCTGGCACGCCTTGGTGCGCTTGGCCGACGGGCTCTTGACGTAGTGGCTCTCGTCGAGGACCACCGCGTCCCAGTTCCCGCCCGCGTACGCCTCGCGGCGCCAGACGATGTCGTAGCTCTGCACCTCGAAGTCTATCGAGGCCAGGGCCGCCCTCTGGTCGTCCGACAGCAGGGCCACCTTGTCCTCCCACGACGCGCACACCGCCTTGGGCGCCACGACGAGGGCGGACCCGATGGAGCCTCCCGCGGCCAGCTCGGCCAGGCGGAACAGGACCGGGAAGGTCTTGCCCGTGCCCTGCTCCATGAACAGGGCGAAGCCGTCGTTGAGCCTCAGCAGGTTCAGGGCGACCCTCTGGTGGTCGTAGAGCTCGATCATGGCCGGCCTACTTGGAGGCCACGCCGATGATCGCGCCCATGCCGATGAGCAGGCCCGCGCCCATCGCACCGAACAGGTCGTGCAGCGGCAGGGCGCCCTTGGCCATGAGCGCGATCATCACGATCACGCCGCCTGCGATGAACCCGGCGCACGCCAGGACGTCGTCGTCTATACTCCACCTACAGGGGCCGCGGTCGCGGCTCCCGTTTCCGCGAGGGGCGCCGTCGCTCGTGCCACCGACCTGGCAGCGCCCCCCGTTGCGCGGCGGTTTGTACTGGTACTTTGGCATTTCCTCTCCTTGAAATAGAAATCTAGAAGCGTCTGCGCGAAGACCTCCCTCTTCACCGGGCTTACCGATGCCCAGAGTCCAGGCTCTCGGCCACCTTCAGCGCCTTCTCGGCGCGCTTGATGGCCGCGGTCTTCTCCGCGTTCTGGCGCTCCAGCTCCTCCGTGAGGATGCGGTGCGCCTCCATGAGCATCGTCTTCTGCTTCGGCGTGATGTTGTCGCTCGAGATGGCTCGGCTCAGCTCGCTTGCCTGCGCGCTCATTCCGCACGCCTCCAGCTGGTCGGCGATCTCCTGCAACTTCATGACGGTCATCCCGAGCATGCGTTTGATCTGCTCCTGCACGTCCCACATCTCTCCTCCTTTCGTTCAGTTGTCTCTAATAACGATTTCCGCGATCGCTTACGCGCCGCGGCGATCCCGCGCGCCCCGTTGGACCGGATCCGCCGTCGCCATATGTGGTCGATGACCCATTGAGTCGCCCGTGGGGCGGAGCTCCTACTTCGGCGGCCCGGAACGGAGGGCGCGGGCTATACGGTTCTCAAGGATCGCGTCGCGCTATTGTTTTATCGCGCAACACGAGATACAATCTTTAGTCACAACTTAGTCACTGAAATGCTGCCCGTTTGTCCTCCGGAAATAACATTTCAGTCAATGTCGTGTGACGCGTTGTTACCTCGTCTGTCACGACATTATGGGCTCGTTGTTATCGTGTGTCAACGTAGTTTTGAGGTGAATGTCGTGTTTTACGATAATTTTGAAAGAGTATGCGCGGAACAGCGACTTAAACCCAGTCGTGCCTGCATAATGGCCGGCCTCAAATCAGGCCGTGCTGCTAATTGGAAGAAATCTGGAGCCCTACCGAGTCAGGAAGAGCTAAAACGGCTCGCCGACGTGCTGAAATGCGAGGTGGCGGACTTCTTCCGCCCCGAGACCAAGAGGATCCACAGCACCTCCCAGGACGCCCTCGCGGCCATGGCCATGAGGGAGCTGGAGCCCGGCGGGGACCTCGACGAGAACGAGCGCGAGCTGCTCCGCATCTACAGGAAATGCGACAACAGGCAGCGCGCCCTCTTCATGGTTTCTACATATAAGTTCGAGGAGGAGAACCTGAAATGACGACCGCGGCGGCATACGCGCGCTTCTCGAGCGACGCCCAGAGGGACGAGTCCATCGAGATCCAGCTGAGGGAGATAGGCAGGCTCTGCGACCGCGAGGGCTGGGACCTCGCCCAGACCTACACCGACTACGCGATATCCGGCACGCGCGAGGACCGCCCGGGCTTCCTGCGCTGCGTCGCCGACGCCGAGCGCGGGCTGTTCGACGTGCTCGTCGTCTACAAGATGGACCGGTTCGCCCGCAACGTCTCCTACGCCCAGGAGACCAAGCGCAGGCTGTTCGCGGCCGGCGTGAGGATCGTCTCGGTGCGCGAGGGCGAGCAGACCGACACGCCCGACGGCTTCCTCACCGGCGGCATCAGCGACCTGTTCGCCGAATACTACTCGCGCAACCTCTCGGTCCTCGTGCGCGGGGGAATCGCCCAGAGCGCCCGCGAGTGCAAGGCCGCCGGCAGGCGCATGTTCGGCTACGCCGTCGACCCCGAGACCGACAGATTCGTCCCCGACCCCGTCCAGGCGCCCCAGGTGCGCGGGATGTACGACCGCTACCGCTCGGGCGAGACGATGGAGGAGATAGCGGCGTGGCTGGCCTCAGAGGGCGCCCGCACGCTGCGCGGCAACCTGTGGAGCGTGACGGCGATCGGTAACGCGCTGCGCAACCCGGCCTACAAGGGCGTGTACGCATACGCCGGCACCGAGGTCGAGGGCGGCATGCCCGCCATCGTGCCCGAGGAGGAGTGGGACGAGGTGGAGGAGATCCGCCTGCGCCGGAAGAACTCGAAGAGGCGCCGCCGCGTCAACGACTACCTGCTGACCGAGAAGGTCTACTGCGCCCGCTGCGGCAAGCCCATGTGCGGCACGGCCGGCACCGGCAGGTCGGGAAGGAAATACACTTACTACGGCTGCATGCACAGGGGCGGCTGCCGCGTGCGCGTCCCATCCGACGCCGTCGAGCAGACGGTGCTCGCCGCGCTGACCGACATGCTCTCCGACCCGGGCACGGTGGACGCCATCGCCGCGGACATGCTCGAGCTCGCCCAGGGCAGGGTCAGGCACGCGCCCGAATGGCGCTCTGAGGCCACAGAATCGCGCAGGAGGCGCGACAGGCTCGTGGCGGCAGTGGCGGACGGCCTGCCCGTAGACAGCGTCAGGGATCAGATTGTGGGGCTCGAGGAGCGCATCCGGGAGCTGGAGGCCCTCGCGGACGCCGAGGAGGCGGAGGCCGAGACCATGCTCGACCCCGACCGGGCGCGCGGTTTCATCGAGGGGTACATGTCGCTTATTGCGAACCGCAAGGACTACGCCCGCCCGCTCGTCGACACGTTCGTCGACCGCATCTACGTGGACCCCGAGTCCGCCGTCGTCTTCTTCGCCATCGGCGAGGAGCGCGACTGGGGGTTCGACATAAGCGAACTCGGGTCAATAAAAAAGAGCGAACCCGCAGGTAGACTGCAAGTTCGCTCTTATGATCTGTGGTCGGGT
>NZ_QRQS01000039.1:310-642 GCF_003475605.1 Collinsella sp. AF31-11 | reverse complement strand
CCCGGCCACGACCGCCGCTACGCCATCGACTCCACCAAGCTGCAGCGCGAGCTCGGCTGGAGGCCGGCCCACACCGACTTCGCCGAGGGGCTCAAGGCCACCATCGACTGGTACGTCGCCAACGAGTCCTGGTGGCGCCCCGCCAAGGAGGCCACCGAGGCCAGGTACAGGGCCCAGGGCCAGTAGGAGGGGATAGATCTATGGCAGACATCGCATTCGAGAAGGACCTCTCCGTCGCCGAGACCGGCATCGGGGGCCTGAAGGTCGTCGACCTCGCCGTCCACGGCGACTCGCGCGGCTGGTTCAAGGAGAACTGGCAGCGCGCCAAGATG
>NZ_QRQS01000039.1:0-257 GCF_003475605.1 Collinsella sp. AF31-11 | reverse complement strand
GACCTCCGCGTCGTCCAGAACAACGTCTCCTACAACGACAGCCGCGGCGTCACCCGCGGCATCCACGCGGAGCCCTGGGACAAGTTCATCTCCGTGGCGCGCGGCTCGGTCTTCGGCGCCTGGGTCGACCTGCGCGAGGGCAGCGCCACCTTCGGCAAGGTCTACACCTGCACCCTGGACCCGAGCAAGGCCATCTACGTCCCGCGCGGCGTGGGCAACTCCTTCCAGGCCCTGGAGGACGGCACCGCCTACACCTA
>NZ_QRQS01000038.1:0-1062 GCF_003475605.1 Collinsella sp. AF31-11 | reverse complement strand
TTAGTAGTCGAACTGGTGGTAGTAGCGGCGGTACTTGAGGTTGTGCTTGGTGACCAGCTCGTAGTTGCGCGAGAGGCGGTCGGTGGTCAGCACGGACAGGATCCAGGGGGACACGATGACGCGGAAGTCGTCGTCCAGGCCCGGGATCGCGTACTCGGCGGTGTCGATGATGACGTAGTCCTCGTCGCCGGTCACGCCGCTGGTGAGGAAGGCGCGGACGCGCTCGTCGAGGGCGCGGCACTCGTCCTCGCCCATGAACAGGAACACCGGGACGCCGGGCTCGAGCAGCTCGAGCGTGCCGTGGAAGAAGTCGTGCGAGGTGATGTGGCGGATGCGCTTCCACTGCATCTCCTCGAGCAGGCACATGGAGTACAGGATGGTCTCGCCCCACAGCGCGCCCGAGCCGATGAACATGGTGTAGTCGGCCAGCGCGTACTTCTTCGCGAGCTCCTCGGCGCGCGGCTCGAAGCGCTTGCGGATGTCGAGCATGTCCTTCCAGACGTCCTTCGTCTGCTCGATGAACAGGTCGAACTTGGGGAAGCAGCCGCGGCGGTTGAGCAGGCGCAGGCCGAAGCAGTCGGCGAGGTAGTAGCCCTTCTCGCAGCCGCCGGCGCCGTGGTCGGAGGCCATCATGACGCAGTTCTCGGCGCCCACGGCCCGGCCGATCTTGCCCTCGGGGTTGGTCATGGCGTAGACGCGCACGCCCATCTCCTTCATCTTGCCGATGGCCTCGAGCACCTCGGGGGTGGTGCCGGACTCGGAGGCGGTCAGCACGACGGACTTGTCGGTCATGCGCTTGTGGCCCATGACGTTCCACTCGGCGGCGTGGATCAGGTAGACCTCGAGGTCGCGGTCGCCGAACTTGTTCATGAGGTACTCGAGCTGCATGAACTCGTCCCAGGTGCCGCCGACGCCCATCAGGAAGACGGCGTCGTAGCCCTCCTCGTGCACGCGGTCGGCCAGCGCGGTCATCTTCTTGCCCGCCTCGTAGACGTTCCTGCCGTCCTCGAGGTAGCCCTCCTGGTCGAAGTGCATGATCTCGATCTTCTCGGTCTCCTTCAT
>NZ_QRQS01000037.1:0-1267 GCF_003475605.1 Collinsella sp. AF31-11 | reverse complement strand
GGCCCGAAAGAAAGGTAGGAGGCCATGACGAAAGGTCTGCACGTGCCTTCCGAGATCGGCAAGCTCAGGAAGGTCTGCCTGCACCGTCCCGGCGACGAGCTCCTCAACCTGCCGCCCGACGAGCTCGAGCGACTCCTGTTCGACGACGTCCCGTTCCTTGAGGTCGCGCAGCAGGAGCACGACACCTTCGCCCAGATCCTGAGGGACCAGGGCGTGGAGGTGCTCTACCTCGAGAACCTCGTCGCCGAGGTGTTCGACCGGGTCCCCGGCGCCCGCGCCGAGTTCACCGACCAGTACATCGCCGAGGCAGGCATCCGCGGCCAGCGCATGCCGCAGATCGTCCGCGAGAAGCTGGACTCCATCGAGGACAACCTCGAGTTCGTCAAGAAGACCATGGCCGGCATGACCAAGGCCGAGATCGACATGCCCCTCACGGCGTCCACGACCCTCGACTCCCTGGTCAACTCCGAGTCCGAGTCCGACCTGATCATCGACCCGATGCCCAACCTCTACTTCACCCGCGACCCGTTCGCGGTCGTCGGCGAGGGCGTCAACCTCAACCGCATGTACTCGGTCACCCGCAACCGCGAGACCCTGTACGGCAAGTACGTCTTCAAGTACCACCCCGACTACAAGGACGTCTCCCTGTACTTCCGCCGCGACTGCCAGTTCCACACCGAGGGCGGCGACGTGCTGAACATCAACGAGAAGACCCTCGCCGTCGGCATCTCCCAGCGCACCCAGGCAGCCGCCATCGACGTCATGGCCCAGAACATCTTCTGGAACTCCGACTCCAAGGTCGAGCGCATCCTGGCCTTCGACATCCCGGTCTCGCGCGCCTTCATGCACCTCGACACGGTCTTCACCCAGATCGACGTCGATAAGTTCACGATCCACCCCGCCATCATGGGCACCCTGCGCGTCTACGAGCTGACCGCCGGCAAGAACCCGGGCGAGGTCAACATCCGCCTGATCGAGGACACCCTCGAGCACGTCCTGGAGGACGCCACCGGCGTCGACCAGGTCAAGCTGATCCCCTGCGGCGGCGGCGACCCGATCGCGGCCTCCCGCGAGCAGTGGAACGACGGCTCCAACACCCTGTGCGTCGAGCCCGGCAAGATCTGCGTCTACGCCCGAAACACCGTCACCAACGACGTGCTGTACAAGGAGGGCCTGGACCTTCTCGTCGTGCCCTCCGCCGAGCTCTCCCGCGGCCGCGGCGGCCCGCGCTGCATGAGCATGCCCTTCTGGCGCGAGGACCTCTAAG
>NZ_QRQS01000036.1:0-1506 GCF_003475605.1 Collinsella sp. AF31-11 | reverse complement strand
GGTAGCGCGCAGAGATGTGGTGTAAGAGGCGGGGAATGCCCCGCCTCCGCCCTTTCTTGAAAGGGAGGGGACACCGCCTAGAATTCGTCGTTGGAGTAATGAAGGTGACGAATGGAAGGAAAGGCGATGCCCCAAGAAGAGAGTGTACTGCGCCTCGGCCGCGACGAGGCCCTCGAGGCGGCGAGGCTTTGGCAGGAGTGCGGCGACGCGCGCGAGTTCGCGTGCAGGGTGCTGGGCAGCGTGATGAACGCGCTGATGGACTCCGAGGCCCAGCAGATGTGCGGCGCGAGCCGCAACGAGCGCAGCGACGGCAGGGAGAACAGCCGCAACGGCTACCGCCCCAGGTCGCTCAAGACCGCCGTGGGCGACGTGGAGCTCGAGATACCCAAGCTCAGGCACGGCACCTACTACCCCGAGGGCATGCTCGCGCGATGGTCGCGCGTCGACACCTCGGTGGCCGCCATCGTGCAGGAGATGTACGTATGCGGCGTGTCCACCCGCAAGGTCGAGCGCGTGGCGTCCAAGCTGGGCATATCCTCGCTGTCGAGCTCGGAGGTCTCGAGCCTCTGCTCCGACCTCGACGCCGAGGTGGCGGAGTTCCGCCGCCGCGACCTGTCGGGCACGCCGTGCTGCTACCTGTGGCTCGACGCCACCTACATGAGCTGCAGGGTCGGCTCGTCGGTCGTCTCGCAGGGCGCCGTGACCGCGATCGGGCTGGGCGCCGACGGGCGCAAGCACTTCCTGGGCTGCGACGTGGTCGACACCGAGAGCGAGGACTCCTGGGCGGCATTCCTCGGCGGGCTGCGCGAGCGCGGGCTGGCCGGCGTTCGCCTCGTGGTCTCCGACAGCCACGCCGGGCTCGTGGCCGCCGTCTCGCGCCTGTTCCAGGGCTGCGCCTGGCAGCGCTGCGTGACGCACCTGCAGCGCAACCTCCAGAGCGCCTGCTCGGGCAGGCCCGAGGACTCCAAGGCGGCCGTCAGGGACCTCGTGCACGCCGCGGTCTACCAGGACGACCCCGACCTCGCGCGCTGCGTGTGGGCCGAGGCGGCGCCCTGGGTGGCGTCGGTGTCCGCCAGGGCCGGCGAGGTCTTCGAGCAGGCCGAGGACTCCGCGCTGGCGTTCACGGCCTTCCCCAGGGCGCACTGGGCCAAGCTCCGCACCAACAACGTCCAGGAGCGCGCCAACCGCGAGATCAAGCGCCGCTACAGGGTCGTGCAGTCCTTCCCCTCGAGGGAGTCGATGCTGCGCCTGACGTGCGCGAGCCTCATGGAGACCGAGGGACAGTGGTCCCAGCAGCGCGTGTTCTCCGAGGCCTCGGCCGCCGAGGGCTTCGCCGAGCCCGCGGACAGGCCGGCCCCGACAGAGGGGAGGCGCCGCGCGCTCGGGCGGCGCGCCAGGGAGATAGTGGACGAGATAGTCGAGAGGCGCGGTCTCAAGAAGGAGTAACATCGGGACTTGCAGCGACGGACCTCGGGACGCTCTTACACCACGTCTGCGCGCGCCACC
>NZ_QRQS01000035.1:0-1520 GCF_003475605.1 Collinsella sp. AF31-11 | reverse complement strand
CCGCCGTCGGCAACGGCGGCACCGCCGGCACCACCGGCCAGGCCCGGGCCGTCGAGGCGATCGCCGCCGAGGTCTCCTCGCCGGTCTCCGGCGGCCTGTCCTACAGCGCCCACGTCTCCGGCATCGGCTGGCAGGACGAGGTCTCGGGCGGCGCCGTGGCCGGCACCACCGGCCAGGGCAGGGCGGTCGAGTGCGTCAAGATGCGCCTGACCGGCGGCCTCTCCGAGTATTACGACGTGTGGTACCGCGCCTACGTGCAGGACTACGGCTGGCTCGGGTGGGCGAGCGACGGGGCCCGCGCCGGCACGACCGGCATCGGCTACCGCGTCGAGGCGCTCCAGGTCCGCATCCTCGCGAAGGGCTCGGCGGCACCGGGCCCCACGGACGGCGCGTACAGGGACCGCCCATTGCATCCGAATTCGGTTGTTCTCAACGTTCCCTGCACAATGCAGAATCCTGAGCTTCCGACTGGTTGCGAGTCCGTTGCATTGACTAATGCGCTCAACTATTACGGATTTGGGCTGGGCAAAACCGTTATTGCAGATGCGTATATGCCTAAGAGCAGCTGGGATTTTGTGACGGCGTTTTGGGGTAATCCGCATAGTGCTTCGAATGGAAACTGCATATCCGCTCCTGGACTGACCAACACAGCTAATTCATTTTTGATCAGTCGTGGAAGCAGTTTGCGGGCGCATGACGTCACAGGCACTGGTTTCTATGATCTTTATTCCTATTTGGAAGCCGGACATCCCGTTATTATCTGGTCAACCATTGGTATGCAAAACTTGGGAAGCTGCTATGCGACCCAGGCATATGGCGGAAGGGTCTATCGAACCTACACCAATTCCCATACCGTCGTTCTTAGGGGCTTTAATCGTTCCCTGGGTACCGTTTACATCGCTGATTCACTCGCTGGCTATGTTTCTAACTCCGCCCAGCGCATTGCTTCGTTATACTCGCAACGAGGGGCACAGGCGGTTGTCCTTAAGTAGGTTCGTTTATTGATGAAGGAAGGTGGAATCGTGAGACGTCTCTTTGATGTGTCCGTTTCTATTCTCATGGCTGCTGTGTTGCTCATGGGTCAATCATGGGCCGTGACTGCTGTATATGCTGATAATTCAGTTAACGGATCTACTGACTCAACTAATTTGAATTCTGAAGACTCGAACGCTTTTGATGATGGTTCAGACTCTGAAGGACAAGAGTCGAATGCGTCCCCTGTTGTTAACGAGTCTCAAGACGCGCAACAGGGTTCATCCGCAGATAGAAGCGAGGTCGTTGCTGACGATTCTGCCGTAAGCAATCAGCTGACCGTCAAGAACGTAAGTGTTTCTGCCCATGTGCAGAATATTGGCTGGATGGATCCGGTTGGTTCGGGTAAGGTTGCCGGAACGACGGGTAGGGGCCTTAATCTCGAGGCACTTAAAATCTCACTTGAAATGGATGGAGCCGCGTCTCAAGAACAGATTGCTGACGCCGTATCCGTCGAGGCCCACGTCTCCAACGTCGGCTGGCAGGCC
>NZ_QRQS01000034.1:0-1579 GCF_003475605.1 Collinsella sp. AF31-11 | reverse complement strand
CCGCCGTCGGCAACGGCGGCACCGCCGGCACCACCGGCCAGTCCCGCGCCGTCGAGGCCCTGAGGGTCAGGCTGTCCGCGGACCTGTCGGCCCGCTACACCGTCTGGTACCGCGTCCACTCCGCCGAGTTCGGTTGGCTCGGCTGGGCGTGCGACGGCGCCGACGCCGGCTCGGCGGGCTACGGCCGCGCCGTCCAGGCCGTCCAGGTCGCGGTCCTGCCCAAGGGCGACCCCGCCCCGGGCGACACTACCTCTCCCTTCAAGAACCGTAGCGATGATCCCGCCTCGATTTCAGTTCGCTCGCATACTTCGAATATTGGCTGGATGTCTCCCGTAGGTGGCGGATCTGTTGCTGGGACAACTGGCAGGGGCCTTCCCATGGAGGCCCTCGAAGCCCAGCTTGGCTGGTATGGCCACTCGGGTTCTATTGAGCTTCGTGGTCATGTCTCGAATGTTGGCTGGCAGCAGTGGTCTAAGGGGCACTGCGGCACGACCGGAAAGTCTCAGCGCCTCGAGGCCGTCCAGATTCGCTTGACCGGCGAGGCGGCAGATAAATATGACATCTGGTATTGCGCTCATGTGTCAGGCATTGGCTGGCTCGATTGGGCCTGCAATGGTGCTGCCGCTGGTTCTGCCGGTAAGGGCAGGGCTATCGAAGCGGTCAAAGTGGTTCTCGTGGAGAAAGGCGGAGCGGCGCCCGGCTCTTCGGCCAAGGTCTTTATCGGCGATCCAGATGCTGTTACGGTTTCCGGATCGGCCGTTTCTGGGGAGAGCCTTGGCGCCTCTTCTGGTCAAAAGGCCACGATCGGAGGCAAGGGCGCCAAACTGCTGAACTCTATTGCCCTGAGCGTTGCCGGTCAAACTGATAGCGGGTCTATTTCTTATTCCGTTATGGATGGGTATTCAGGCTGGGGCGCTTCTTCATCGGATGGTGGCGCTGCCAAGGCGGTATCCGGCGCACCCATAAAAGCGATAAAAATGTCGTTGAGCGGTCAACTCGCTGCCAATTATGACATCTGGTATCGAGTATGCGATTCCGGTAATGGCTGGACTGGCTGGGCGTCAAATGGTCAGGCATGTGGCGTTTCTGGTGGTTCTTCCGGTTTGTGCGGCATCGATGTTGCACTTGTAAATAAAGGTCAGTCTTCGCCTGGCTCCTCTGCCAATGCGTTTATCGAAACGCCTGGAATCGGTCTTGTATCTCAGGCGCACGTTGCTTCTGCGGGCTGGCTGGCTCCCGTTGGCAACGGTGAAACCGCTGGCCAGACGGGCAAGTCCCGCTCCCTGCAGGCTTTGTATGTTGCAACTCAGGGCATCGATGCCTCAGTTGAAGTGTCGGCACATGTTGCGAATATCGGCTGGCAGCCATACGTTTCGGGTGCCGACTATGCTGGCACTGTTGGCAGGAATCTCGCAATTCAGGCAGTTAAGCTAAGGCTGACTGGCAACGATGCCTCAAAATACGATATTTACTACCGTATTCATGCTGCAGACTATGGTTGGCTTGGTTGGGCTAAGAATGACGCTGCAGCCGGCACCGTTGGCTTGGCTAAGCAGGCTGAGGCAATTCAAATTAAGTT
>NZ_QRQS01000033.1:0-1786 GCF_003475605.1 Collinsella sp. AF31-11 | reverse complement strand
ATACACGGGGCTAAGCTGGACACCGAAGCGGCGGGATTTTACCTAAGTAGAATCGGTAGGGGAGCTTCCCATGGGCGGTGAAGCCGCCGGGCGACCGGCGGTGGAGCGCATGGGAGTGAGAATGCTGGCATGAGTAGCGAGAGACGAGAGAGTAACTCGTCCGCCGTGAACCCGAGGTTTCCTGGGCAAGGCTAATCCTCCCAGGGTCAGTCGGGGGCTAAGGCGAGGCCGGGAGGCGTAGCCGACGCGCAGCAGGCAGACATTCCTGCACCGCGCACGCGGCGCTACGACCGACGGGGCGACGGATGGGGGTGGCTCGGCGGGGTTCTGGACGTCCCCGTGATGGAGCGCGGCCCGCGGACCAGGGAAATCCGGTCCGCACGAGGGCGAGGCTCCGGACGAAGCACTTAAGCGAAGCGAGTGAGCCCGAGGTCCCTAGAAAAACCCCTAGGCAGGCGCGTGCGCGCCCGTACCGCAAACCGACACAGGTGGGTGGGTAGAACATACCGAGGCGATCGGGTCAACCATGGTCAAGGAACTCGGCACAATGGCCCCGTAACTTCGGGAGAAGGGGTGCCCGCGCGTACGTGAACGGACTTGCTCCGGGAGCGGAGGCGGGCCGCAGTGGAGAGGCCCAAGCGACTGTTTACCAAAAACACAGGACTCTGCAGAAGCCGCAAGGCGACGTATAGGGTCTGACGCCTGCCCGGTGCCGGAAGGTCACGCGGAGGAGTTAGCGCATCGCGCGAAGCCCCGAAGCCAAGCCCCGGTAAACGGCGGCCGTAACTATAACGGTCCTAAGGTAGCGAAATTCCTTGTCGGGTAAGTTCCGACCTGCACGAAAGGCGCAACGACTTGGGCGCTGTCTCGACCATGGACCCGGTGAAATTGCACTGGTCGTGAAGATGCGACTTACCCGCGGAAGGACGGAAAGACCCCGTGAACCTTCACTGCAGCTTGGCATTGGCCGCTGGTCCCGCGTGTAGAGGATAGGCAGGAGGCATCGATCCGGAGGCGCCAGCCCCCGGGGAGCCGCCCTTGGAATACTGCCCTCGCGCGACCGGCGTCCTAACCCGAGGCCGTCACCCGGCTCGGGGACCGTGCCAGGCGGGCAGTTTGACTGGGGCGGTCGCCTCCTAAAGGGTAACGGAGGCGCGCGAAGGTCCGCTCGGGACGGTCGGCAACCGTCCTTTTGAATGCAAGAGTACAAGCGGGCTTGACTGCGAGGCCCACGAGCCGAGCAGGTGCGAAAGCAGGCTCTAGTGATCCGGCGGCCCCGAGTGGGTGGGCCGTCGCTCAACGGATAAAAGGTACTCCGGGGATAACAGGCTGATCTTGCCCAAGAGTCCACATCGACGGCAAGGTTTGGCACCTCGATGTCGGCTCATCGCATCCTGGGGCTGGAGCAGGTCCCAAGGGTACGGCTGTTCGCCGTTTAAAGCGGTACGCGAGCTGGGTTCAGAACGTCGTGAGACAGTTCGGTCCCTATCCTCCGTGGGCGCAGGAGAATCGATGGAGGCTGCCCCCAGTACGAGAGGACCGGGGTGGACGCACCTCCGGTGAACCGGTTGTCGACCAACGGCACGGCCGGGTAGCCGCGTGCGGCGCGGATAACCGCTGAAGGCATCTAAGCGGGAAGCCGTTCCAGGGATTAGTTCTCCTTCCGGTAAGGGCCCAGGTAGACTACCTGGTCGATAGACGGCAGGTGCAAGGGCGGCGACGCCCTCAGCCGAGCCGCACTAATCGCCCGAGCTCTTCCGGAACCGCACCTCGCGGCCCGCGGGAC
>NZ_QRQS01000032.1:1356-1814 GCF_003475605.1 Collinsella sp. AF31-11 | reverse complement strand
CCAACTTCGAGCGCCTGCTCGGGGACGGCTCGCGCTACGGCGTGAACCTGTCCTACGCCGAGCAGCCGAGCCCGGACGGCCTCGCGCAGGCCTTCACGATCGGCGAGGACTTCATCGCCGGCGAGCCGTGCGCCCTCGTGCTCGGCGACAACATCTTCTACGGCAACGGCCTGTCGCGCCACCTGACGCGCGCCGTGCAGAACGCCGAGTCGGGCCGCGCCACGGTCTTCGGCTACCACGTGGACGACCCCGAGCGCTTCGGCGTCGTGGAGTTCGACGGGGAGGGCAGGGCCGTCTCCATCGAGGAGAAGCCCGAGCGCCCCAAGAGCTCCTACGCCGTCACCGGCCTGTACTTCTACCCGGGCGACGTGGCCGCCAAGGCGCATGAGGTCGAGCCGTCGGCCCGCGGCGAGCTCGAGATCACCGACCTCAACCGGATGTACCTGGAGGAGGGGACG
>NZ_QRQS01000032.1:988-1346 GCF_003475605.1 Collinsella sp. AF31-11 | reverse complement strand
GCTGGAGATCACCACGCTCAACCAGATGTACCTGGAGGAGGGGACCCTGTCCGTGGTCACCCTCGGCCGCGGCTACGCGTGGCTGGACACCGGCACCATGGAGAGCCTGCACGAGGCCGCGGAGTTCGTCCGCGCCGTGGAGCACTCCCAGGACCTTCCCGTGTCCGTGCCCGAGGAGATCGCCTGGGAGAACGGCTGGATCACGACCGCCGAGCTGGAGGAGGCCGCGAAGGCCTACGGAAAGTCGGTCTACGGGCAGCACCTGAAGAAGGTCGCCGCCGGCGAGATCGTCAACAGCCCGCGCGAGTACTAGGAACCGAGGAGATATCAACATGGCAGAGGAGACCTTCTCCCCCAA
>NZ_QRQS01000032.1:554-978 GCF_003475605.1 Collinsella sp. AF31-11 | reverse complement strand
CAATGGGAGATAGAAACATGTCTGAAGAGCTCTTCGAGCCCAGGAACATCATCGTCACGGGCGGCTGCGGCTTCATCGGCAGCAACTTCGTGCACTACGTGGTCAACAACCACCCGGGCGTCCACGTCACCGTCCTGGACAAGCTGACCTACGCCGGCAACCCCGAGAACATCGCCGGGCTGCCCTCCGACCGCGTGGAGCTCGTCGTGGGCGACATCTGCGACGCCGGGCTGCTGGACCGCATCGTCCCGGGCCACGACGCGATCGTGCACTACGCCGCGGAGTCCCACAACGACAACTCCATCGCCGACCCCGAGCCCTTCCTGCGCACCAACGTCGAGGGCACCTTCCGCCTGCTGGAGGCCGTCCGCAAATACGGCGTCCGCTACCACCACGTCTCCACCGACGAGGTCTACGGCGACCT
>NZ_QRQS01000032.1:0-544 GCF_003475605.1 Collinsella sp. AF31-11 | reverse complement strand
GCCTGCTGGAGGCCGTCCGCAAATACGGCGTCCGCTACCACCACGTCTCCACCGACGAGGTCTACGGCGACCTGGCGCTCGATGACACCGCCAAGTTCACCGAGGAGACGCCGTACAAGCCGAGCTCCCCGTACAGCTCGACCAAGGCGTCCTCCGACATGCTCGTGCGCGCCTGGACCCGCACCTACGGCCTGCGCGCCACGATCTCCAACTGCTCCAACAACTACGGCCCCTACCAGCACGTGGAGAAGTTCATCCCCAGGCAGATCACCAACATCGTCGACGGCGTGCGCCCCAAGCTCTACGGCCGCGGCGAGAACGTCCGCGACTGGATCCACACCGAGGACCACTCCTCGGCCGTCTGGGACATCCTCACGAAGGGCCGCACGGGGGAGACCTACCTCATCGGCGCCGACGGCGAGAGGGACAACATCACCGTCCTGCGCATGATCCTCGAGGCGATGGGGCGCGACCCCGAGGACTTCGACTGGGTCGCCGACCGCCCCGGCCACGACCGCCGCTACGCCATCGACTCCACCAAGCT
>NZ_QRQS01000031.1:0-1894 GCF_003475605.1 Collinsella sp. AF31-11 | reverse complement strand
TGCAGACCTTTCGTCATGGCCTCCTACCTTTCTTTCGGGCCCTTGTCAGGGCCGATTCGTTAGCGCCCCTCCGTGTGAGGCGTTATTGCTGACGACATATTTATATCCAAAATCAGCCCATACTTCCACCTTGCCCCCGAACGGTTTTTTATAGGGGGTGAACGGCATACACATATACTTCACGCATGGCACACTTTGATTTAATAAAGTTTATTTACGTGCTTAAACGCTTTTTTAACCGGAAAATCAATTGGAACTAATCTTTCTTAAACCACCCTCAATTTGCATATTTCACGCAAAGGTATGAATAGAATTCGTAATTCTTGCTATGTCTCAACCATTTTGATTTTTATTCAGAAAAAAGTTCGTCCTATTCATTTTTAGCAACCAGGCTACCGTTTACCAGACGTTGGATACCGTTCACCGGAAGCTCAGTATACGGCCCCTCGGATACCCCGCCTGTTTTGCGTCTCTATTTGTAACAACTTGACTTTTTCGGCGGTAAAGACAAACAGACCCGCCCCAAAGGGAGCGGGTCTGCATTCGGTACATCGAGAGCCCAGTAAGGTTTAGGCCCTCGAAATCCTCAAGGGGCTACCGATCGAACTCGGCCAGCGCCTCGCCCAGAAGCCTCAGGCCCTCGCGAAGAACGTCTTCACTCGCGCAGTAGCCCAGACGCGCGCCGCAGGGAAGCTCAAAGCGGCTGCCGGGAACCAGCAGCACTCCCCTCTCGGCCAACAGGCGCTTGCAGAACTCCTCATCGTCCTCGGGAATATCCAGCTGAATAAACGAGGTGGATACGCCCTGCGGCGCCGTCCATGAGACGCGGCTCTGCGTATCGATCCATGCCTGAGCGATATCACGGTTGCCAAACACGATCTTACGGTTGCGCTCAAGGATCTTATCCTTGTGCTCGAGCACGTAGGTCGCCAGGGCGTCGTTGAACACGCCGCCGCAGATCATGGTGTAGTCACGATAGGTGCGGATACGGTTGGAGACCTCTTCGTCGGCCACGACCCAGCCCACGCGAGCCGCAGGCGTCGAATAGGTCTTGGACACCGAGTTGGTGACAATGGCCTTCTCGTACACGTCGGCCATCGATATAAAGGACTCGGTGTTCTCGAGCGGCAGATACACCTCGTCGCACAGCACGTAGGCGCCCACCGAGCGGGCGATCTCGGCAATCTGGCCGAGCGTATCGGCATCGAGCACCGTACCGATGGGGTTCGATGCGTTATTGATGCAGATGAGCTTGGTGTTGGGGCGCACCGAGCGCTTGAGCTGTTCGATATCGGGCTTCCAGCCGAGCTCCTCGCGAAGCTCCCAATACTCGACCTCGGCACCAAGCGTACGCGGAATCTCATAGAGCGGCGCATAGGTAGGCCACTCGGCAATCACGTGATCGCCGGGCTCGACAACAGCCATGATGGCATTGAGGTTAGCACCCGTACAGCCATTAGTCTGCAAAATGTGATCGGGATTGACCTCGCGACGATACAGCTTGGCGACTTCGGCCTTAAACTCCGGCGAACCCTCGATCCAGCCGTAATTCATCTTCTCGCGATCCAGGCACTCGTAGAACGTAGCACCGTCCTGCTCGTCAAGTGCGCGAAGCTCACCCATGGTCAGCGACGAGATCGTCGACTGAGCGATATCCCATGTAGCACTCTTCTCCCAAACGTTGAGCCATTCCTCAACGCCAATTGTCTTGATATCCATGGCCACCTTATCTGATCTTAATTTAGCGTCAATAAACATGAATGGGACGGTGCGAAAGAACCGCACCGTCCCATTGGAAGACATCTAATGGCAGCTAGATGTTTGTAGTAAGACCTGTACGGGTCTTTGAAAACCTTAGAGGTCCTCGCGCCAGAAGGGCATGCTCATGCAGCGC
>NZ_QRQS01000030.1:0-2073 GCF_003475605.1 Collinsella sp. AF31-11 | reverse complement strand
GGAGAAGGGGGAGGCCTCGCGGCCTCCCCCTTTTTTGCGTTAATGGGCAACATTCCTTATGCAATTAAATCAATTTAATCATCCACCGCTTAATATAGACGTTCACCGTTCTGTGGTCGGTTCTCTGTTCTCAATGGACTAATATTTGCTTTAGCGCACTGACGCGCTTGTCCTGTTTCACACGGGTCGTTTTATTGATTGTGACGGAAGGACTCACATGGCAGATGTTCATGAGCTGCTTGATACTTGGATTGCCAATGTCAAGGATGAGGAGCTCCTCGCTGAGCTCAACACGATGAAGGAGCAGGGTGATGAGGACGCCATCACCGACGCTTTCTTCCAGGATCTCGCCTTCGGCACTGCTGGTCTTCGCGGCACTATCGGTGCAGGCACTAACCGTATGAATATCTATACGGTCGGTCGTGCGACCCAGGGATTCGCTGACTACCTCAATGCGACCTTCGAGCATCCGACGGTCGCCATCGCTCGCGATAGCCGCAATAAAGGTGAGCTGTTCGTTAAGACGACGGCTGCCATTCTTGCAGCAAACGGTGTGACTGCCCTTGTGTATCCCAAGATTTCTCCTGTGCCGACGCTTTCCTGGGCTGTTCGTGATCTTAAGTGTTCCGGTGGCATTTGCATGACCGCTAGTCATAACCCGGCGCCGTATAACGGCTATAAGGCCTATGGCCCCGACGGCTGCCAGATAACCAGCGAGGCCGCCGATGCAATTTCTAAGGCCATCGCCGAGACTGATACGTTCACCGGAGTGAAGTCCATGGACTTCGATGAGGCTCTTGAGCAGGGTCTGGTCAAATGGATCGATGATTCGTGCCTCGAGCGTTATTACGACGCCGTACTCGCGCGCGGCGTTACGAATCTTTCTGCCGAGGAGATTGCCGGCGCACCGCTCAAGCTTGTCTATACGCCGTTGAATGGTACCGGCCTCATTCCCGTCACGACGGTGCTCGAGCGTGCTGGCATCACCGATGTCACGGTTGTTCCCGAGCAGAAGGAGCCTAACGGCGATTTCCCGACCTGCCCGTATCCTAACCCCGAGATCCGTCAGGCCATGCAGAAGGGCATCGACCTGTGCGAGCAGGTTCACCCCGATCTGCTGCTTGCAACCGATCCTGACGCCGACCGTGTTGGCGTTGCCGTTAAGAATGGCGATGACTATCTGCTGCTGACCGGCAATGAGATGGGCGTTCTGCTGCTCGACTATATCTGCAAGACCCGTGCTGCCCGCGGTGAGGACCTCACTAATAAGGTTGCCGTTACTACTATCGTTTCTTCCGCCATGGTTGACGCTTTGGCCGACGAGTACGGTTTTGAGCTCCGCCGCTGCCTGACGGGCTTCAAGTACATCGGCGACATCATTACTTCTCTTTCCGATGCTGGCGAGGTCGATCGCTTTATCTTCGGTTTTGAGGAGAGCTACGGCTATCTTGCCGGCGACCACGTGCGCGACAAGGACGCCGTGAGCACTTCGCTTCTGATTTGCCAGATGGCGCAGTATTACAAGCTCCAGGGCAAGAACCTCGCCGATGCGATGCACGATCTGTACGAGAAGTATGGCTACTATCACAACAAGACGATTTCGCTGAGCTATCCGGGCGCTGAGGGTGCGGTAAAGATGGCCGGCATCATGGCTGGTCTGCGCGAGAACCCGCCCGTGGAGCTCGCCGGTTCCAAGATTGAGGCCGTCGTGGATTACAATACCTGCGTGAACGGCCTGCCGAAGGCTAACGTCATTGAGTTCGATCTTGAGGGTGGTAACAAGGGTATTGTTCGTCCTTCCGGCACCGAGCCCAAGATTAAGCTGTACATCTTCGCAAAGGGCGCGGATGCCGCCGAGGCTGATGCAGCACTTGACGCGATTGAGGAGTCCGGTCGCAAACTATTGGCCTAAGGCTTTGAAAGCCTATTTCTATAGATAGACGGAGGAGGGGATCTCGGAAACGAGGTCCCCTCTATATTACTGGTAAATACAGCTGAGAATCCCAAACTGTGTAGGAAATGTGTACGCCCAGATTCCCGCCCCCGGGGCCCCTCCGGTCTGGCAATATATCT
>NZ_QRQS01000003.1:0-212476 GCF_003475605.1 Collinsella sp. AF31-11 | reverse complement strand
ACGGAGGCGCCACTGGCGCCTCCTTTGCGTGCGGAACTCGTTGCGAGCAAAGGCCCGGGCCCTGCCCGCCCGATAGCCTTCCCCGCCCTGACGACTCGGCCGTTCGGGTCAGGTGGGCTGAATGGAATAGAGTGAATGGGCGTGCCGTCGGCACGCCCATTGTTTTGAAGGGAAATCATTTTGAGGAAGCACCCGCCCTGCCGGGGCTCCCGGGTTCCGTGACGACTCGGCCGTTCGGGTCAGGTGGGCTGAATGGGATTTGGACTCCAAGATTTCCAAAAAGTTAACCTTTGTTGACCTTAATAGTTAGATGAACTAAACTATTTTCTAAAAGTGTTCTCAAGCAAACTTGTTTACTCGGGTGCTGAGGCACCGTGCCGCGTCCAATGCGGCAAAAGGGAGAAGCAACATGAAGAAGTCGACGTTCAATACCCTGCTTGTCGGTGGCGGTTTTCTGCTCGGCACGGACGGCATCAAGCTGCTCACCAGCGCCCCGGTCAAGAACGCCTGCGTGCAGGGTGTCGCGTGCGGCATGCGCATCAAGAACGCCTACCAGGACATGGTCGAGCAGGCCAAGGCTAATGTCGACGACATGGTTGCCGAGGCGGCCTAAATCACCCAGAGCGAGGCCGCTGCTGACGAGGCAGCCGAGTAACGCTCCCAGGCACAAACTATGAGATTCTCGATTATGAGCGAGATCCCCGGCAGGACCCGTCTTCAATTGGCGGGTCCTGTGCCAGAGAGTGATCTCGATGCACTTCTTAAGCTTAGCGGCGATATCGACGGCGTGCACAAGGTGCGCGTTTATGGCCGCATCGGCCAGATGGCACTCGAATACGATGAGCCGCCCCGCGATGCCGTGCTGGCCGCCGTCGGTGCGCTCGATGCCCAGGCCATTGCCGACGCAAAGACGGGTTACGTGATGCAGCTTGAGCCACGCAAGCACAAGCTCGTCATGGATTTTGCCACACTTTTCGGCGCCCACTACGCGCGCCGCTGGTTCTTGCCGACGCCTCTGCGTGCGGTGTTTGTCGTGGCCGGTTACATCGCATTTTTGCGCGCTGCCCTTCATGAGCTGGTGCAGCGGCGCCTGGCTTGCGTGCTGACGACCGACGGCTGGAGCGAGGATGAGGTCCTGCGCCTTTCTGCCTGCCTGGAGGAGCATTTCCCGCATCCGGTGGCGCGCGCAGTCATCAACGCTGCTCGCGAGCGTGGGCTCGAACACCGCGAGCGCCATGCCGCCGTCGAGTACATCGTGGCGCACGGCATCGCTTCGTCCATCGAATGGCGTCGCGCCATCATCGGTTCCGCGCACTTTGTATTTGAGGACGAGAGTGCGCAGCTCGATTCCGACATTAAGGAACGCATTGAGTCCCAGATGCAGGGCCTGTCGCCGCTGTACCTGGCGGTCGACGGCAAGGTCGTCGGCGTGCTCGGCATCGAGGACCCGCTCAAGCTCGGGGTCCGTGAGGCCATCGCCGACCTACATGCGCTGGGCGTCAAACATGTCGTTATGCTTACGGGCGACTCCGAGCGCACGGCCGAGCGCATTGCGCGCGAGGCGGGTGTCGACGAGTTTAAGGCCGAGCTGCTGCCCGAGGACAAGTACGCCTATGTGGAGCGGATTAAGCGCGAGGGGCGCCACGTTGCCATGGTGGGCGACGGCGTCAACGACTCACCGGCGCTGGGCCTGGCCGATGTGGGTCTGGCCATGGGCGGTGGAAGCGACACTGCCAAGGAGGTCGCCGACATCATCCTGGCCGACACGGATCTCGCCGCACTCGTGCGCCTGCGCCGCATGAGCCAGGGCCTCATTGATCGTCTGACGAGTTCCTATTCTAAGGTGATGCTCACCAACTCGGCGCTGTTGGCATTGGGTATTATCGGCAGGATCACTCCGCAGACGTCGTCACTGCTGCACAACGGCTCAACGATCGCCTACAGCCTGGGCAACGCAAAGGCGTACCTGCGTTAGCGTTTTCGATTGAGTATATGGCCTGCACCCTGGCGGCATCGCAGCCGCCAGGGTGCAGGCCTTCTTTTGTTTGACGAGATGTTAGCTCAGATATATGATCGTGCTAGCACTGCTAGTAAGTTCTGAAGGTGAGGTTGAGATGGCTACCGTTGGCAGCATGGCGCAGGTGAATGTTCGCGTAGATCGCTCGGTTAAAGAGCGCGCCGAGGAAGCGCTGCAGCTTTCGGGCAGGTCACTGCCTGAGCTCATCAAAAAGGTGGTGGCCAAGGTCGCGCAGGGTGGCGGGCAGTGCGAGGAAGTGCTTGCGGCCGTCGACGACCGGCGGCAGACCGTCGCGCCCGATACTCCGTTCGCCGCATCATGGGCGGCGGCGGATCAGCTTTACGCGGACCTGGGCATCGCTACGTCGCACGTATCCGACGATCGCGATTGGGACACAATCTATTCGGAAGCCATGGACGAGCGCTATCGCCAAAAGGGGATGATCGTGTGAGCGGGGCTCCCCTCAAAATAATGGTGGATGCCAACGTATGGGTTGATTCGTTTTGCGTCGACCATGCCGAGTCGCTTGCCGCGCGTGCGTTTATTGGGCGGGCGATGGAGACGGGGGCGTTGCTGTTCTTTCCGGTGCATATCGCTAAGGACGTGCTGTACGTTGTCCAACACGAGCTGAAGCGTAGCGTTCTTGCCAGCGGGGGAGCGCTCGACGAGGCTTCTGCCCGCGCGATTGGCGATGCGGCGCTGGCGTTTGTTCGAAATATGACCGAAAACGCCACGGCCGTGGGTGCAGATGCGTCGGATCTTTGGCTGGCCAACAAATATCTGACGCTCCATCGCGATTACGAGGACAACTTGGTGCTCGCCGCATGCAAGCGCGCGCAGGTTGATTACTTGGTAACTAACGATCGCAAACTGCTCGAACATGCCGATCTTGCAGCAAAGACACCTCGTCAAATGATGCCGATTCTTGCTTTGGCCAAACGCGGCGGCGCGGCTATCGGTTGACGCGAACTGCTTGCGGGCCTCTTGGACGACGATGATCCAAGGGGCCCGCGTCTGCTATTTACAAAAGCTCGGCCTTAATGGCGGGACTTTCTGCGAGCTGCTCGGCTGCCTTTTCGTCGGAGCTGTCGAGTACTGCCAGACTGCGATAGACCCACTCGTTGACCTGGGTGTTCTTGACGCCTGCGGTTTGCATGAGGGCGCCTACCTCGCGGATTGCTGCGAGCAGATCAGCCTTGGGACCCGCGAGCTCGACTTCGATGCCGTGGTAGGCGGCCACGCCGCGGTTCTCACTCACGTGGTCGATAAAGTCCTCGACGGTCTCAAGCTGCTGGGCGAGAGCTGCATCATCGTCAGCGTCCAGCGCGACGAGTGCGTTCGATACCGTGAGGGCGGGATGTCCGCAGGGGACAAAGCCCTCGATGACATCCATAGCTTCGGTAATGGTTGAGCCCAGGCCTGCGAGGGCATTGACGAGTTGCTGCTTGGTATCCATAACGGTCCTTTCGACGGGTCAATTGTGCTTGGCGAAAATATACGTGACGCGATCGGTAGCAAAAGTGCGAAGTACAGCGCACATTGGGGTCTTCACAGCTCGTGGATAGAACATCTGTCTTCCTTGAGAACGTGGTAACATAGCACTTCACAAGCGGGGCTCGCCCCGTATGTTCCTTGAAAAGTCGACGGCTGTTGGGTACTCGTGCCCAATGCCATCCAGACTTTACCGACATTCGGGGGCGACTGGTTTCGACACGATAGCTCTGAGAGAGGAAGCAAGCCGAGGTCTCCTCGCCTCGTTAAACAGGGGTACCGTCAAATTGAATTGACAACAACTCTTCTTTTGAGCCTATGGCTCTCGCTGCTTAGTTTATAGCGGCGCGTCAACCCGGTGATTTCCCCGACACCGGCGCGACGTCATTTTAGGGGAATGCTCCTGCGCACGTAATCGGTATGGCGCAGGCTAAGACCGAACCGGTTAGGACGCCGCGAGCGTGTCGCTGCGCGCAAAGCGTCCGAGACAAAACCAGCGACTGAGCTTGGAGATGCCAATCAGGGGGCTTTCGTGGACCGGAGTTCGATTCTCCGCGCCTCCACCACAAGTAATAGGTAGGTAGATATTCGTATCTACCTACCTTTTTATTTCCAGCCCGTACCGCGGAGAATCGAACTCTATGCAGGGCGCGGGCGTAAAGAAAACGCGTGAGCGTTTTTAGCCCGCGGGCGAGGACGCCGGCAGGCGGCCGAAGCCGGTGCGGATTTGCGAAGCAAATACGCGGATTCTCCGCGCAAACTTCCGACTCAAAATGGATGCGATGTTTATCGAATCTCAGCTGGCCTCGCCCAGCATCAACGGATCCCCCCGTACCGCGGAGAATCGAACTCTATGCAGGGCGCGGGCGTAAAGAAAACGCGTGAGCGTTTTTAGCCCGCGGGCGAGGACGCCGGCAGGCGGCCGAAGCCGGTGCGGATTTGCGAAGCAAATACGCGGATTCTCCGCGCAAAGCTCCAGCTAGATATAGATGCGATGCCGATCGGGCGTCTTGCCCCGGACTCAACCCATCAACGGATCCTCCGTACCGCGGAGAATCGAACTCTATGCAGGGCGTGGGCGTAAAGAAAACGTCGCGGCAGCGCAGGGTGGGACGTGCTTTCCCAATGGCGGCCCAGGCGGAAAGTCCATCCCGGAATCCGCGCTCAGACTGGGACGTAGTTTCCGGATGGCGCCTCAAGCGGAAACTGCAACCCGGAATCGAGCCGTAGAGTGGGACGTGCTTTCCCAACGGCAGCTCAAGCGGAAAGCACATCCCGGAATCTCGCCTCAAACTGGGACACACTTTCCGCTTCACCTGCCGCCTCGAAAAACCCGCGCGCTTGCCATCCCAAAACTGGGTAGAAGAAGGCCAAAACGAAACAGCAGGAGGTCAACATGACTGCAGAAGATAAAGCAAAGAACGCCGGCAGGGTCGCGCTCGTCCTGGAGGGCGGTAGTTTTCGTGGGCAGTTTACCGCGGGCGTTCTCGACGTTCTCATGGAGGCCGGCGTCGAGATTCCGGCGGTATATGGCGTATCGGCCGGCGCCCTCAACGGCGTGAACTACAAGTCGCACCAGATCGGCCGTGCTAACCGTATCAACCTGGCTTTCTGCAACGACAACCGCTTCATGGGCGCCGCATCGTTTGCGTCCACGGGCTCCATCGTCGGCTACGACTTTATCTTCAACGATGTCCAGGACCGCCTGGATCCCTTTGACAGCGAGACGTTCGACGCGAGCCCCATCGAGATGTACGCCGTCGCGACGGACATGCTCTTTGGAACCGCCGCGTACCTGTCGGTCAAAAGTGCCGTGCTCGACCTCGACGCCGTGCGCGCATCGACGTCGCTGCCGCTGGTGACGCCACCGGTCGAGATTGACGGGCACAAATACGTCGACGGTGGCGTAGCCGATTCGGTCCCCATCGAGCACGTGCTGGAGGAGGCAGGCTTCGATCGCGCGGTCGTCATTGTCACGCAGGACCGCTCGTACGAGAAAAAGCCCTACGAGTTTATGCCCGCCGCACGAGCCCGCTATGCCGACTACCCCTATCTGCTTGAGGCTATCGAGACGCGCCACGACCGCTATAACATCCAGCGCATGCATCTGTGGAAGTATGAGCGTGAGGGCCGTGCGCTGGTCGTTGCTCCGCAAAAGCCGGTCGAGGTCGGCCATGTTGAGCACGATCCGGCAAAGCTCCTCGACCTGTATATTCAGGGCCGCCAGGAGGCAAAGCGCCTGCTGGGAGATATCGAGGCGTTTGTCGAGCGCTAGTGTCGCGACGTCATGACCCATGGACGACATGTGCAGAAACTCTGGTCGGAGTCAAAATACCTGTTGACTCGTACGGCGAGCGGGGTAATATGGACGGGTTACTTGCAGAGCCCCGTGAATCTCTGTAACAACACGTACTGTACATGGAGGAGTCTAAGTGATTTCGAAATCGACTCACTACGCCAAGCAGGGCGAGGTCCAGCGCAACTGGGTTCTCGTCGACGCCGATGGTGCTGTCCTGGGCCGTCTTGCCACCCAGATCGCAATGATCCTGCGCGGTAAGAACAAGCCTCAGTTCACGCCCAACAGCGACTGCGGCGACTTCGTTGTCGTCATCAACGCCGATAAGGTCCAGCTTACCGGTAACAAGGCCGACACGAAGACCTATTATCGCCACAGCGGCTACAACGGCGGCCTTAAGGCTGAGAGCTTCCGCCAGGCTATGGAGAAGCACCCGGAGAAGGTCATCGAGCGCGCTGTTCGCGGCATGCTGCCCAAGACCACCCTCGGCCGTGCCCAGATGACCAAGCTTAAGGTCTACGCTGGTGCCGAGCATCCGCACGCTGCCCAGAACCCCACGAAGATTGAGCTGGAGGCTTAAAGATGGCTGAGAACACCGTTGTCTACCAGGGTACCGGCCGTCGTAAGAACGCCGTCGCCCGCGTCCGTCTCGTCCCCGGCACCGGCAAGGTGACCATCAACAAGCGTGACGCCGAGCAGTATTTCGGCCGTCATCAGCTCGTTGAGAACGCTCTTGCTCCCTTCAAGGTGACCGACACTGCCGGTCAGTTCGACGTTATCGCTCTGTGCGATGGCGGCGGCATCTCCGGTCAGTCTGGCGCTCTGCGCCTGGGCATTGCTCGCGCTCTTCTGAACGCTGGCGACTACCGTGCTGATCTCAAGAAGGCCGGTTTCCTTACGCGCGATGCTCGCGTGGTCGAGCGCAAGAAGTACGGCCTCAAGAAGGCCCGCCGCGCTCCCCAGTTCTCCAAGCGCTAAGGTTTTATCTCCTTTCGAGATACAATGTACAAGCGGGGCCTGCCGATTCCTCGGCGGGTCCCGCTTTTCTTTTTCGACTAGGGTGGGCGGTTGCATATCGCCTGCTAGGGAAGGAGCGATCCTATGCCCCAGAACATCTTCGGTACCGACGGCGTCCGTGGCGTCGCCAATGCCGGCCTCTCGTGCGACCTCGCGTTTCGCCTGGGCCGCGCGGCGACCAAGTTCCTTGGTCCGGATATCTGTGTCGGCCGCGACACGCGTCTTTCGGGCACTATGCTCGAGAGCGCTCTGACCGCCGGCATCATGGCCGAGGGCGGCCGTCCGCACTGCTGCGGCGTCATCCCCACGCCGGCCGTGGCCCTGCTCACCGTTCAGAACGAGCTCGACGGCGGCATCGTCATCTCTGCTTCGCATAATCCGCCGGAGTTCAACGGCATCAAGTTTTTTAGCCGCAAGGGCATGAAGCTTCCCGATGCTGTCGAGGAAGAGATCAGCGCCTGGGTCATGTCCGAAGAAGCCATGGCTGCCGACACGCTGCCGACCGGTGCCGGCGTGGGCCACATCATTAAGATGAAGGATGCCCGCAAGGCATACGTCGACCACGCCATCGATACGCTTGATGGCCTGAGGCTCGACGGCCTGGTCGTTGCCGTCGACTGCGGTCACGGTGCTTCCTGCCAGACTACGCCCGTCGCTCTGCAGCGCTTGGGTGCCACGGTCCATGCCATCAACACCGATTACTGCGGCACTGACATTAACGTTGAGTGCGGCTCCACTCACCTCGAGCCCCTGCGCGAGCTCGTACTGCGCACCCATGCTGACATCGGTCTGGCCCACGACGGCGACGCCGACCGCGTACTGTTCGTGGACAGCGAGGGCAATGAGATCGACGGTGACTACATCCTGGCTATCTGCGGTTCTGACCTCGCCGCTCGCGGCAAGCTCGCCAACTCCGAGATCGTCTCGACCGTCATGTGCAACCTTGGCTTCTCCATCGCTATGAAGGAGCAAGGCTTCGAGATGGTTCAGACTGCCGTGGGCGACCGCTACGTTCTGGAGCGCATGCTCGCGGACGGCGCCGTCATCGGCGGCGAACAGTCCGGCCACATCATCTTCCTGGAGCACAACACCACCGGTGACGGCCTGGTGACGGCTCTGCAGCTGCTGGCCGTGCTCAAGCGCACCGGTCGTACCCTCACCGATCTTGCCGGCATCATGAAGAAGTACCCGCAGGTACTCGTTAACGTGCATTCCGACAACAAGGCTGGTCTGGACGATTGCCAGCCCATCTGGGATGCCGTCGCTGCTGCCGAGAAGGAGCTTGACGGCCGCGGCCGCATTCTGGTGCGTCCGAGCGGTACCGAGCCACTGGTCCGCGTGATGGCCGAGGCCGAGACGCACGAGCTGACCCAGCGCGTTGTCGACGACATCGTCGAGGTTGTCAAGCGCGAACTTCCCTAATGGTCAAAAATGGGTGCCAAGTGGTAAACTGTTAAGGTTATTTGATTGATTGGTATGTCCGAGGGGGAGCATGTTCACTAAAGTCCTAAGGTCTTTTGGTATGCGTGGTCGAGTCCTTACGCTGGATGCTCCCATCTCGGGCGACGTCATTCCGCTCTCCGAGGTAAACGACCAGACGTTTGCCACCGGTCTTTTGGGCCAGGGCGTGGCGATTCAGCCCACCGGAACGCGTGTGATTGCACCGGCTGATGCCAAGGTCGAGGCCATTTTTCCCACGGGGCACGCCGTTGCGCTTAACACGGTCGATGGCCTGGACGTGCTCATCCACGTTGGTTTGGACACTGTTCAGCTCGAGGGCAAGCACTTTACCGTACATGCGCAAGTGGGTGACATCGTCCATAAGGGCGATGTGCTCATTGAGTTTGATCGCGAGGCAATTGCTGCCGAGGGCTACGATGTGACGGTTCCCATCTTGGTGTGCAACTCCGTTGAGTTCTCGAGCATCAAGGGCTCCGTTGGCGTGCATATCGAAGAGATGGACCAGCTCATCGTTGCTCGCGAGCGCTAGCAAGT
This sequence comes from Collinsella sp. AF31-11, assembly GCF_003475605.1. Classification (NCBI taxonomy): domain Bacteria; kingdom Bacillati; phylum Actinomycetota; class Coriobacteriia; order Coriobacteriales; family Coriobacteriaceae; genus Collinsella; species Collinsella sp. AF31-11. The sequence continues at coordinate 203,660 of NZ_QRQS01000003.1, read as the reverse complement.
GCACGTGGCCATTAGCCTACAATTCAAACACGTTTACGGAGGGCGCCCTTGAAAGAGGGCGCCCTCCGTGGCAAGATGGGATTTGTCCGAAGCTAAAAGGCTTCGGGTCACCGTGGACGGGCAGGGGCCTCGACGCGGCTAGACACGAGACACATACATTACGCGACCTCGCCCTGGTGGCCGCACACGTTGGTTGCGGCCGACGCGGGCCGCGGGCAAGTGCTTGTAAGGGGAGCCTTGCCTCTCTTGTACGAGAAAGGATGCGTAATGAAGATCATTAAAGCTAAAGACTACGAGGATATGAGCCGCAAGGCCGCCAATATTATCTCGGCGCAGGTTATCCTCAAGCCCGACTGTGTGCTGGGCCTTGCCACCGGCTCTACCCCGATCGGTGCCTACAAGCAGCTCGCTGCTTGGTACAAGAAGGGCGACGTCGACTTTGCCGAGGTCAGCACCTACAACCTGGACGAGTATCGCGGCCTTTCGCACGACGATCCCCAGAGCTATCACTACTTTATGCGTAAGAACTTCTTCGATCACATCAACATCGACCTGAACAACACGCATGTGCCCGACGGTTCCAACCCCGATGCCGCCGCTGCCTGCTCTGAGTACGACAAGGTCGTCGCTGCCGCCGGTTATCCCGATCTGCAGCTGCTCGGCATTGGTAACAACGGTCATATCGGCTTCAACGAGCCCGACGACTACTTCTCCAAGGGCACGCACTGCGTCGATCTCACCGAGAGCACCATTCAGGCCAACAGCCGTCTGTTCGACAGCATCGACGATGTCCCTCGTCAGGCCTACACCATGGGTACCCAGACCATCATGTATGCCCGCATGATCCTGGTCGTCGCCAACGGCGAGGCCAAGGCTCAGGCCGTGCATGACATGTGCTATGGCCCGGTTACGCCCGAGTGCCCGGCTTCGATCCTACAGCTGCACACCAACTGCGTTGTCGTTGCCGACGAGGCCGCCCTTTCGCTCTGCGAGTAGCGCGAATCCTGCACCTCGACATAGCCTTGCCTAAGGCCTCCGCATTGCGGGGGCCTTTTTGCTATCCCTTTCCGCCCACTTGACCAAGATCTTGCCGCAAGCTTGACGAATGCTGGATGCCCAACAGCTTGATTCATCCCATACCATATTCTATGCAAAAATGCCACTAAAAGGTCGTAGACGGTAGCGGGTGCTAGGCGAGTTGAATGACATGGCTGAACCTTGTTCATTTACGTTACACTGCCGCTTAGATGGGACAAGCTGACAAGCTCATTTACCTGCTTAAAGACCGATTAGTCGGGGGATTAATAACAATCTGCCCTTGCTGTACAAAAACTTGCCGCTTGCGTACCAAAAGACAACCTAAAGCACAAGGTCGCTCTATTCATAGCGCGGCCTGTATGGTCTTGCGGTTACAGTGTCCATACGGTCGAGTTGAGGAGCGGGCATGGTAAACGATTTGAGCAGTATAGACGACCTCGAGCTGATGCCGCTGGGCGGAGGCTATATGGTGCGACGCGAGCGCTTGATGAATGAGCTTATAGCCAAGGGCCGAAAGGCCGGCATCGTGGTTCTTTATGCGCCCGACGGGTTTGGGAAGACCTCGGTGCTGCTGCAGTACACCCATGAGGTTAAATGCGACCCGACGCGAGGCCCCGTGCGGATTATCGAGGCCGATCGCGCCATTGGGCGCGAGGTGTTTATGCAGCTCGAGGTGGTTACCGAAGAACTCAAAGACAAACCGCACTCCCTTATCGCGATTGATAATGTGCCAAACCTCGATCAGCACGATACCGAAGACCTCATCGACAGGATTCGCGGCCTGCGCGCTATGGGGGTAGGGGTCTTTATCTCCTGCCGTCCTTCAAATCGTCAGCTGATTCACGGGCTGGGCGATTCGGTTAAGATCAATGCGCAGATGCTCAAGGTGCATGCCTATGAGTATTCGGCGTGGGCATCGGCGTTTTCGATCAGCACGTCGCTCGACTTTTATCAGCTCACGCAGGGCGTGCCCGAGCTCGTTTCAGCATTGCAGACGGGTCTTTATGGCCAAGGCGACGTAGCCGGTCTGCTCGAAAACGAGATTGTCAACGTATATGGCGCGGCACTTGCCGATCTGGCTTCGCTCGACAATAATGCGCTGTTTTGCGTGGCATGTCTCATGATTTTGATGGGCGAGGGCAATATCGCAGAACTCGAGGCTTGTGGGGTGAGGCTGTCGATGGTCGACCAGTCCTACTTTGTACGCGACTACCCGATCTTTGGCTTGGACCCCGCCGAGCGGAGTTTTACGTGTCTGGGTACGGAGGATAACGGACGCTTGCGTTTGCGTAAGTTGGTGGCCGAGGTTCGCCCCGAACTTGTTCCGAGGGCGGCCCGGATTTTGCTTAAGGCGGGCCGATGCGATGCGGCGATGGGCCTGACGGACGCCTTTTTGGACCGTGATGCGGTCCTTGAACTTGCTGGTCAGTATGGGGTCGATCTTGCTCTGACGGGGCACGGGGCCGATATCTGCCGAGCGGCGCTGGGCACGATCGATGTCGACGATCCGGCTCCAGAGCCAACGCCTGCCGAGGCGCTTGGCGTATATCTGGCAGCGGTCAGCGTGTCCAATACAAAGCTCGCTCGCTATATGGCATCGGTTATCGAGCGCGGGGGCGAACGGGCCGCCTGCGAAATAGACCCTGTTTCATGGAGGGTGGCCCAGACACTGACGGCTGTTTGCTATGGGGACAACGGGCTTGGGCTTCCTGCGAACCTGGCCGTGCCAGAAATCGAGACATCCCATACTGCACTCGATATGTTGTCCGCGCATATCGAGGTCAAGCGCTGTCTGACCGAGCGGGGAGATGACGGCGGCGTTCTACAGCGGCTCAAAACGAGCAAGGCCTACGACTGTGAGCTCGACATTGCGGGGATTGTTACACGGGCCGATAGCATGCTGGTGGAGCTCTTTGATGGGTCGTTCGCGGGAACCGACGAGCGCGACGACGAGATGACGGTGGTGCGGGAGGCGCTCGACGTGCGTGGGCTTAAGGCGATGGCTATCTGGGTGCGTATGGTGTTGGCGGCACGGCGGCTCCTTTCCGGCTTGCCGGTAACCGACGACGCGGCGTTCAACGAGCTCGATCGTTTTGCCGTGCGCATGCGCGACAACCAGATTCAGCTGTTTGGCCTGTTGCTAGAAGGCTGGCAGTCGCTGGCAGAGGGACGGCCGGTTAATGCAAAGTTCCGTGCGGTCCAAGTGCTCAAACTTGCCGAGGAGTCGATTGCGTACATGCGCGATAACGCATTGCTGCTGGAGCGCGCGGCGTATCTGCGTAACACCTCGATGGTTTCGGTGCGCGAGGAAGCGGAGTTACTCGATATAAGCCAGACACAGGTTGGTGGAGCGGAGGCCTGGATGGTGGCGCTGCATTTGGCCTGTGCGGGCCGAGACAGCGACCTTGCGGCCTGGATGTCCATGAATCGTGCGGGGATTCTAGAGCCGTCGTATCGGCTCTTTGCGCGCCTTGCCATGCATTGTCTGGGCGAGCCGGCGGCCAGGATACGCAAGAAGCTTCCCGTGCGAGAGCTGTCGCGGTACTCGCTGCGCGACGATTTGGAAGGGGAGGGCGAGCGCCTGTTCCAGGCCAGCGAGGTTGAAGCCGTTGATACCATCGACCATATCGAGATTCGCATGTTTGGTGCGTTTCGCGCCGAGCGCGACGGGTTTCCCATCACGGACAAAATGTGGCGCCGCAAGAAGGCGGCGACGCTTGCCGAGCGGCTTGCACTGGGCATGGATGCGCTCGTCGACCGCGAGACGCTGGCAATGGAGCTGTGGCCCCATGCCGAGTTTAATAGCGCCCGTAACAACCTGTACTCGACGATATCGCGCTTGCGGTCGGCTTTGGGACCGACGCCGGATGGCAAGTCGTGTGTACTCATCCAAAATGAATGCATCGGACTCAACGGCGACTACGTCAAGACCGATGTGCGGCTGTTTGACCAGATAAGCCGTGAGGTTTTGGGAAATCGTACGGGTGCGCGCGGGCCCCATTTAGTTGAGCTGTGCCTTAAGATTGAGCAGCTTTATGCCGGACCGCTGTATGTTCCCAATGGCTGTAATCCAACCTACTTTTTGCGTATGCGACGCATTATGCAGTCAAAGTACATCGATTGCATGATTAAGGGAGCAAATGCCGCTCTAGAAGAAAACGATCTGCAGTCGGCGATTTGGCTGGCGGAGTCGGGACTTCGGCAGGAAACGGCGCGTGAGGATATGGTGCGCTGTGCCATGCGTGTCTACAGTGCGGCGGGGCGGAGGCGCGATATCGTCGAGCTGTACAGCGGGCATATGCACCATCTGAGGGAGCAGGTCAATGGCGTACCCGAGCCCGAGACGCGGCGTCTATATGAGCGCTTGGTGGAGGGTCGGCTCAACCGCGTGCTGGTCGAGCGATAAAAAAACGGGCGCCCGAAGTACTTGGGCGCCCGTAAGCTTGCTATGTGTTGGCTCGCCGGATCATTGGCTCTTAGACGAGCTTGATCTTCTCGATATCCTTGCGCGAGGACTCTCGATACAGCGAGAACTTGCGGCCGATGACCTGGACGACCTCGGCGTGGCAGCGCTCAGCGAGCTCTTCGGCGGCCTCGCGGGCGGAAAGACTGGAGCCGTCCAGCACGGAGCACTTAACGAGCTCGTGCTTCTCCAGGTAGGCGACCGTCTGCTCGACGGTGCCCTCGTTGACATCGGACTTGCCGATGATGATGGCGGGGTTGAGGTGATGGGCCATGCTGCGAAGCTGCTTGACTTGGGCTCCTGTCAGTGCCATGGGTTCTCGCTTTCTATGTATGGGGCGCCCCGCGACGGGGCCTTAATCTACGTGAGCTGTCCCACGATAGCGCAGGAACGGCGCGGTGTGGAGTGCGTTTGCCCAGTTCGCAAAGAATGCGGATGCCGAGTGAGTGGGCGGTGCGGGCTGCGAACAGGCTATGAGCTGGGCGCAGAGACCGGCTCCCATGCAATAAACGCCCAACGAACCTTGCGGACATGATCGAGCATATAGCGCCCCTGCGGCACGCCCTTGGAGCCCGGCTCACCGGCATGGGGGTTCTCAATCATGTGTTGAGCGATGTAGTCGCGCAGGCGGTCGATCTTATCCTCGTTGCCATGCTCGAGCATACGGGAAAAATCCGCCACACCTGCTTCAAGGCTGTCGAAGGTATCGCGACGATGCGATTCAAAGTACGTGACCTGCGGCAGCGCACCCATCTGAATAAGGATATTTAAGGCATACACAAAGCCATTGCTGCAGGTAACCGAGGCGCCGATGGCGTTCATCAGGTGCAGATCATAGCGCGGGCTGGAGTTGGCGACCATCGTGACGGCACAACGCCGACGAGCCGTACGATCAAGCTTGGCAAGCGCACCTTTTAGATTAGTCGTCGTAACCGACCGACTGGCAAAGGCAACATCCACCGCCTTTGCGACCGGTCCAACCAAATCCCAATCATCATCCCAAGCAAGCTCAAGCGGCGTAATGCGATTCTCGAGCCCATAGTACTCAATGCCAGCATCAAGCGTGCCCAACATAGCAGGGGAGAAATCAGCCGCAATCACAGGATGCCCAGCCTGAGCAAGCGGAATAGCAATCGACCCAGCCCCACATCCCATATCCAGCACCGACTCGCGGGGCTCAAGCGCCAATAGCTTTATAAAATCCCGGGCATACGGAGCAGTCTCAAGTGGCCGAAAATGCCAAGCTCGCTTATCCCATTCAAAAGAATCATCAGCCCGCCGCCGACTAGCTTGCAAGCGCACCATTCGCCATTCCAATCCGCGGAAAGCAGCTCAGAATGAATCAAATCATCAGCCACGGGCCATTTCCCCTCACAACAAAAAAGCGACTCCTCCCAAAAGAAGAGCCGCAACCAGCATATATCAGAAAGAACCGATCCAACGCCAAACCGCCACACCAGCCTAGTGGTGCAGGAGCGAAGCAACTGCAACCGGGATAGAACCCAACTGAGGTCCCGTTGTGCGGGAGCCCCGGGGAGGGCAAATATATAAGGTCGATCGCGAGTTCCGCACGAGCCGGAGAGCACTTAATGTGCTCTCCGTGCGAGTCAGGACTGTTCGAGCAGGCGACCTTATATATTTGCCCTCCCCGGGGCTCCTCGCCCGAACCCCTCAGCTAGTTCTTCAGCGAGTTCAGCGGTGCCGGGAAGCGTCCACCGCGATGGGCAAGCACGGTGCCGGCGTTGGGGTTCACCGGCATGATGGGTGCACGGCCGAACAGGCCACCGTACTCGACGCAGTCGCCCACGCCCTTGTCGATGGCAGGGATCACGCGGACGGCCGTGGTCTTGTTGTTGATGACGCCGATGGCCATCTCGTCGGCGATGATGCCGGCGATGGTCTCGACCGGGGTGTCGCCGGGGATAGCGATCATGTCCAGGCCGACGGAGCACACGCAGGTCATGGCCTCGAGCTTCTCGAGCGAAAGCGCACCGGCCTCGACGGCGGCGATCATACCGGCGTCCTCGGACACAGGGATGAAAGCGCCCGAGAGGCCGCCCACGCTGGAGCTGGCCATGACGCCGCCCTTTTTGACGGCATCGTTGAGCATGGCGAGCGCACAGGTCGTGCCGGGGCCACCGCAGGTGCCCACGCCGATGATCTCGAGGATGCGCGCGACGGAGTCGCCGATGGCAGGCGTGGGAGCCAGCGACAGGTCGACAATGCCTTTCTCGACACCCAGACGATGGGCGGCCTCGCGGCTCATGAGCTCGCCGGCGCGGGTGATCTTAAAGGCGGTCTGCTTAATCTTCTCGGCGACTTCCATCATCGATGCGGAATCGGGCAGCGTCTCCAGGGCTGCGGCCATAACGCCGGGGCCCGAGACGCCTACGTTGATGACGGCGTCGGCCTCGCCACCGCCGTGGACGGCGCCCGCCATAAACGGGGAGTCCTCGACCATGTTGGCAAAGCAGACAAACTTGGAGGCGCCAACGGAATCCTGGTCGGCCGTGAGCTTGGCGGCGTCGATGATGGTCTGGGCGGCCATGAGCACGGCATCCATGTTGATACCGGCGCGCAGGCTAGCGACGTTGACGCTGGAGCAGACGCGGCTCGTGGTGGCGAGCGCCTGCGGAATGGACTGGATGACGCGGCGGTCGGCGTCGCCGATGCCCTTCTGGACGAGTGCGGAGAAGCCGCCCAGGTAATCGATGCCGAGCGTCTCTGCCGCGCGGTCGAGGGCATGCGCGATGGGGGTGAGGTCCTCATCCTTGCAGCACGCGGCGATCTGCGCCACCGGGGTGACGGAAACGCGCTTGTTGACGATGGGGATACCGTACTCGCGCTCGAGGTTCTCGGCGGTCTCGACCAGATGTTCAGCCGTGTGCGTCACGTGGTCGTAGATCTTCGTGCACATGCGGTCGAGGTTCTCGTCACCGCAACCCATGAGCGAAACACCCATGGTGATGGTCCTGATGTCGAGGTTCTGCTCCTCAACCATGCCGCGGGTTTCCGCGATTTCTGCGGGCGTGATCGCCATCCTTGCGCTCCTATCTGCCAAAACGAGCATAGTCTTTTCTATTCTAACGTGCCGCACGTGCCAAGTGGCGCGTGCGGCACGTTTTGGTGCGGGGTTGTTTCCGTTGTGTTACCGCCCAAAGACCTCTTCGGCGATACGGGCGCTTTCGGCGGCGTCCTTGGCGTAGTAGTCCGCGCCGATCTGCTTGGCGTATTCGGGGGTGAGTACGGCGCCGCCTACGATGATCTTGACGTCCGGCACCTCGGCATGAAGCAGCTTGATGGTCTCTTCCATGGCCACGACGGTGGTGGTCATAAGCGCCGAGAGGCCGACGAGTTTGATATCGCGCTTCTTGACGGTCTTGAGTACCTCCTGCGGATCGACGTCGCGGCCCAGGTCAAAGACGGTGTATCCGTAGTTGTCGAGCAGCATCTTAACGATGTTTTTGCCAATATCGTGGATGTCGCCCTTGACGGTGGCCACGCAGATCTTGCCCTTGTCGGCAATCTCGCCGGCGGGCATCAGGCGCTTGATGGTGTCGAAGCCCACGCGTGCGGCCTCGGCCGAGGCCATAAGCTGCGGCAAGAAGAACTTGCCCTGGTCAAAGAGGACGCCAACCTCGTCGAGGGCGGGGATAAAGTGATTGTTGATGAGGTCCATGGCGTCGTGGTCTGCCAGCAGACGCTCGGTCTCGGCGGCGATCTCGCCTTTGCGGCCCGAGACGACCATGCGACGAATCGGGTCGTCGTTGCCGTCGGTGCCGGCGGTGCCGGCAGCGGGCGCAGCGTCGGTCGATACCGCCTTGGCCGCCGCCGGGTTCGCGGCGATCTTGTACGGATCGGTCCAGCCGGCGTAGCGCTCGATGTATCCGGTCGAGCCCTCGTCCTCGACACTCAAGACGCGATAGCTGTAGACGGTGTCCATAAAGCGCTTGGAACCTGGGTTCATGATGGGGGCGTCCAGGCCCGCGCCAAAAGCGGCGGCCAAAAAGACCGAGCCCAGAAGCGGGCGGGCAGGCAGGCCAAAGCTGATGTTTGACACGCCGAGTGCGCATTTGACGCCCAGACGCTCCTTGCACAGGGACATGGCGCGCAGGATCTGCTCGGCCTGGCGCTGGTTGGTCGAGGCGGTCATGACCAGGCAGTCGATGAGGATGCGGTCCGGTCCGATGCCGTAGCGGGCAGCCTCGGCCACGATGCGCTCGGCGATGGCGAAGCGGGCCTCGGCGGTATCGGGGATGCCGCCTTCGTCGAGCGTGAGGCCGACAACGTTGGTGCCGTAGTGGGCGACCAACGGAAAGATCTCATTCATGATCTGCTGCTTGCCGTTGACCGAGTTGATGATGGGCTTGCCGGCATAGCGGCGCACGGCGGCCTCGACGGCGGCGGGATCGGTGGAGTCGATCTGCAGGGGCAGCAGCGTGGAGCCTTGGAGCTGCTCGGTCGCTTGCTGGATGACCTTGACCTCGTCGATCTCGGGCAGGCCCACGTTGACGTCCAGGATATCGGCACCCTGCTCTTGCTGGCTGATGCCCTGGCTTACGACGTAGTCCAGGTCGCCGTCGCGTAGGGCCTGCTGCAGGCGCTTTTTGCCGGTGGGGTTGATGCGCTCGCCGATGACGGCGATCTTGTGGCCGTCGCAGGGGAGGTCCACGACCGTCTGGGCGCTCGTGACCGACATACTGGGCTTGCGATGGCGTGGGCTGGGCGTGTGGTTGTCGATGAGGGTGCGAAGTGCCGCCATGTGCGCCGGCGTGGTACCGCAGCATCCGCCGACGACGCTCACGCCGTCCTCGATCATGCCGGCGACGGCCTCGGCGTATTCGGGTGCCTGGATATCAAAGACGGTATTGCCGTCATCGTCCACGCGGGGCAGTCCCGCATTGGCCTGCACCATAACGGGCTTGTCGGTAACGGTGAGCATGCGCGCGGCGAGTCCTCGGAGCTCGGCCGGGCCCTGGCTGCAGTTGATGCCCAGGACGTCGGCGCCGATGGCGTCGAGGGTGATGGCGGCGACCTCGGGGCTCGTGCCCAAGAAGGTGCGGCCGTCTTCCTCAAAGGTCATGGTGGCAAAGACGGGCAAGTCGGAGTTCTCGCGGCAGGCGAGGGCTGCCGCCTTGATCTCGGCCAGGTCGGTCATAGTCTCGATAATAAAGAGGTCGACGCCCGCGGCGACGCCGGCGCGCACCTCCTCGGCAAAGAGATCGTAGGCCTCGTCGAAGCTGAGGGTGCCCAGGGGGCGCAGCAGGGCGCCGATGGGGCCGATGTCGCCGGCGACGTAGCGGGCGCCGGCCTCGTGGGCGCAGGTGACGGCCGCGGCAAAGACGTCTGCCACGGTGGCGGTGCCGTCGAGCTTGTGGGCGTTGGCACCAAAGGTGTTAGCGGTGATCACGTCACAGCCAGCCTCGACGTACTGACGCTGGATATCGGTGATGACCTGGGGCTCCTCAAAGTTGAGCAGCTCGGGCAGGGCGCCGGCCTTCATGCCGGCCGCCTGCAGCATGGTGCCCATGCCGCCGTCGAACAGCAGGTGCCCGGTGCCCTTGATGGCGGCGCGCAGGCGATCGTCCTTAATGTGCAGGTCGTCGATCGTGCGCGTCTTGTACGTGGCGCCGTTACAACGCGCAGTATTGACGGGCGCTGCCAGCGCGGTACCGTCGAAATCATGGGTGATAAGCGGAGTAAACATCGATGGCTCCTAATGGCTGGAATAGCAGGTGGTGTGGGCGGCGCGGAAGCGGCAGTGCTCACGCATGCGGCAGATATTGCAGGTGGGGCGGCTCTGGGCGTCGTGGACCTCGCCGTCGAACAGACCGATCACCGCGGTCACGCTCTTGGTGGGCATGAGCAGGCTGGTGGGTGTGACGGTAAGGCCGATGAGCCGCGTGGCGTTGAGCGCATCCACGATCGAGCGCTGAGCAGAGAGCGGGCAGTCGCCGTAGCCGGGACTAAAGCGCCAGTTACCGGCGAGTCCGTGAGCTGCGGCCGCAGCCTTGACCTGTTGGTCCATTTGCTCAATGGCAGCCTCCACATAGGCAGAGCACGCGGCGTCGAGCACGGCTCCCTCTAGGGGCTGCTGGGCTCCCGTGGTGCGCAGGCGACGCTCGGCGTCCATGCCGAGGGTGCATGCCATGAGCGCGGCAAAGCGGGCGTCTTTGAGATGTCGATAGATATCACGACCCCGCAGCTCAACATTGGTGCCAACCAAGCGGATGCAGGGCTCGCCCTGCTCGTCGACGCCCGTGGCATCGACGGCAAACACGCGTCGCACGCCACGGGGCTCAATGTCCAGTTCTAGGCGCTCGACCACAAGCTCAATTCGTCGAGACAGCTCGGGCTCAATCTGTTGGCCGCCGTAACCCAGATAGCGCAGCATCTCGGCACGGTCGACACGGGGATGGCGCGCAGCATCGACACGGTAAAGCGCCGGCGACGCAAGGTCGGCCGGCACTTCGACAGTGGTTGTATCGATGTGCGGTTTTTCCATTACCCCAGGCGCTCCATAATGGTCGCGGCGATCGCAGGACGATTCATAGTGTACAGGTGCAGACCGCCGACACCGTGTTCCTTGAGGTCGCAAAGCTGGCGGGCGGCATAATCTACACCGGCTGCCTGCAGGCTCTCGGGGTCGTTCTCGTGCTTGGCGAGAATCTTGATGACGGGGGAGGGCAGCGACGCTCCGCACATAAAGACCATGCGGCTGATCTGGGACTTGCTCATAAACGGCATGATGCCCGCGGTGATGGGCACCGTGATGCCCGCTTTATCGGCAAGCTCGCGGAAGCGGTAGAAGCACTCATTATCAAAGAAAAGTTGCGTCACAAAGAAGCTTGCGCCGGAGTCCTGCTTTTGCTTGAGGTATTCGACCGAGAGGCTGAGGTCCTCGCAGGCAATGTGGCCCTCGGGGTAGGCCGCGGCGCCCACGCAAAAGCCGGCGTCGACGAGCTCGGGGATGAGGTCGCGGGCGTAGGCGTATTCGGAGGCGGGCTTGTCGTCCTCGGTCGCGCCGGCAGGGAGATCGCCACGCAGCGCCAGGATGTTATTCACGCCGGCGGTGCGGTACTCATCGATCTTGGCGGCGATATCGGCATGCGTGCGGCCGATGCAGGTGAGGTGTGCCACCGAGGGCGTATCGAATTCGCTCGTAATCATATGCGCGATGGGGGCGGTGGTGGCGCCGTTGCCCGAGCCGCCGGCAGAGCAGGTGACCGAGACAAAGCTCGGCGAAAGCTTGCACAGACTGCCTGCCACCTTGCGAGCCGTATCGAGGGTGAGCTCGCCCTTGGGCGGGAACATCTCAAACGAAACGGGCACGGTGCCCAGGGATGCCGCCTGCTTAAAAACCTCGTCGACGCGCATATCGTGCTCCTTTAGATACTTTAGTGCGATGTGTTGTAAGGATTCTACAGCACCGCTGCGCCACGCTGGAGTTTTACTTGCCATTTGGGAATACCAATCGAAGATGCTTCGCTATCGTCATTCCCTATAACAACGTAGCTCATTTGGGACGTGCCTCTATAGCCATCAACCAGTTGCCCAGGGTAGTCTTTTTGGGACGGGGCTTTTTTAGCTACCCTATGTCAAATATTGCCTTGAGCTTCGAAGATACCGGATGGGTAGCTAAAAAAGCCCCGTCCCAAAAAGACTACCCTTAAACCATGCGGGGAGGTCTGCAATTTATGCAGTTCGTTGGCTGTTGAGGGTGGTAATAATCCTGTGTTGCTGTAACCTCATTGATTGGTTTCGTGACAGCAACATAACGGTAATGTCGCGGAAACACGGCGAGTCTAAGCTAAGGCTCGTTCGTTAGTAATCAACACCGCTTCTCACGCGGTGCCGATACGAAGGGAGTTCCGTATGGCCGAACTTACTGACCGCTTCGGGACCATGGTGTTCTCTGAGGAAGTCATGAAGGACTGCCTCCCCAAGGACATTTGGAAGCGCCTTGCTGCAACCCTCGAGGGCGGTGAGCCGCTCGACCTAGATGTGGCCAACGCCGTTGCCCATGCCATGAAGGTCTGGGCCATCTCCAAGGGTGCTACGCACTACGCGCACTGGTTCCAGCCGCTTTCGGGCATCACTTCCGAGAAGCACGACAGCTTCCTCGAGCCTAACCACGACGGCACCGCCATTACCAAGTTTACGGGCAAGAACCTCATCCAGGGCGAGCCCGATGCCTCCAGCTTCCCCAACGGCGGCCTGCGCGCCACCTTCGAGGCCCGTGGCTACACCGCTTGGGATCCCACCAGCCCCGCCTTTATCAAGGACGATGTCCTGTGCATCCCCACGGCTTTCTGCTCCTACACGGGCGAGGCCCTGGACAAGAAGACCCCGCTGCTGCGCTCCATGACCGCGCTCTCGCGTGAGTCCAAGCGCGTTTTGGCGCTGTTCGGCAAGACGCCAAAGAAAGTCGTTCCTTCCGTGGGTGACGAGCAGGAGTACTTCCTGATCAAGAAGGACGCTTACCGCAAGCGCAAGGATCTGGTCATCACCGGCCGCACCCTCTTTGGTGCTGCCCCCTGCAAGGGCCAGGAACTCGAGGAGCACTACTTTGGCGCTATCCGCCCCACCGTCTCGGCCTATATGAAGGATCTGGACGACGAGCTGTGGGCGCTCGGCATTCCCGCCAAGACCAAGCACAACGAGGTCGCTCCCTGCCAGCATGAGCTCGCCCCCGTCTACGGTGAGGTCAACGAGGCCATCGACCAGAACTTGGTCATGATGGAGAAGATGAAGCTCATCGCCTCCCGCCACGACCTGGTCTGCCTGCTGCACGAGAAGCCGTTCGAGGGCATCAACGGTTCGGGCAAGCACAACAACTGGTCGCTCGGCACCGAGTCCGAGAATCTGCTCGATCCGGGTGACACCCCGCTCGACAACCTGCAGTTCATCGTCTTCCTCACCGCGGTGATCGAGGCCGTCGATAACTATCAGGAGCTCCTGCGTGCCTCTGTTGCCTCGGCCGGCAATGACCATCGTCTGGGCGCCAACGAGGCTCCTCCGGCGATTATGTCCATCTTCCTGGGTGACCAGCTTACCGAGGTTGTCGAGAAGATCATCGATGGCAAGGCTTCCGTCCATGCCACGCGCGGCGTGCTCGACCTGGGCGCCGATACCCTGCCCAAGCTGATGCAGGACAACACCGATCGCAACCGCACCTCCCCGTTTGCCTTCACCGGCAACAAGTTCGAGTTCCGTGCCTGCGGCTCCGAGCAGAACGTCTCCGACTCCAACCTGGTGCTCGATGCCGCCGTGGCCAAGTCGCTCAAGTCCTTCGCCGACGCGCTTGAGGGCACGCCCGAGGATAAGTTCCAGGACGCCGCGCTCGAGTACTGCAAGAAGGTCCTGACCGATCACCAGCGCATCCTGTTCTCTGGCGACGGCTACTCCGATGAGTGGCCCGTTGAGGCCGAGAAGCGCGGCCTTGCCAACAACAAGACCACGGCCGATGCCCTGCCCGCCTTTGTTTCCGATAAGGCCATTGCGCTCTTTGAGGAGACGGGTGTCCTGACCAAGGCCGAGGCTCAGTGCCGCTACGACTGCAAGCTCGAGAAGTACAACAAGCTCATGAACATCGAGGCCACCACGATGGTTCGCGAGGCACGCCGTACCTATCGCCCGGTCATTACCGCCTATGCCACCAAGGTCGCTAAGGGCCTTGAGGCTATCCGTGCCGCCGGCGCCGAGGCCGCCATGCAGTGTGAGCAGAACACGCTCAATAAGCTCTGCAACGGCATCACTACCATCAACGACTCCATCAAGGCGCTCGACGCCGTGCATCAGAAGGCCGAGGCCCTCGATGGCCAGGAGCAGGCCAACGTGTACGCTCACGAGGTTGTTCCCGCTATGGATACGCTGCGTGCCGCCGTGGACGCCATGGAAGAGATCGTGGCTGCCGACTACTGGCCGGTTCCGACCTACGATGACATTCTGTTCTACGTGTAACAGACACGTTTGATTTTGCGCGCGAAGGGGGTCTCGCCTGTGCGAGGCCCCTTTTTTGCTGCTCAGATCTATTATGGACGTGCTGCCGGGCAAGCGTTTCGTGTGAGGCATCTCAAAAGATGTAACCTGTTTTGGCGCACATTTGGCGCACATGTGCCGAAACGAAAACAGGCCAAGATGAAAAACGAACCCGCACGACTTAACATCGCGCGGGTTCGAACAAAATGCAAATGGTGCCCCCAGCGGGATTCGAACCCGCGATATCCACCTTGAAAGGGTGGCGTCCTTGGCCGCTAGACGATGGGGACAGCGGGAAAGAGTATAGCAGACTTTTTTGCCGGCGCGTATATCGTTGGCAAACTGGAAAACCACCACATAGGAGCTGGCTCTCTATCCCGATTTTCAAACATCTCAATCTGTAACATCTGGGCTGATAAATCGGCTCTATGTGTTACAGATCGAGACAAAAGGCAGGCGTCGGGACGAACATCTCATTCTGTAACAGTAAGACGACTTTTAACGGTCTAGATGTTACAGATTGAGACAAACCGCTGGGACGGGTCAAAACCACCACAAAGGTGCCTGTCCCCTTTGTGGTGGTGGGGTGCTAGGGGAGGAGCTTCATCGCGGCGTCGTGGGCGGCGTGCTCGTAGGTGTCGTCGAGGGGTTTGAGCGGCAGCAGGGCGGCGGCCTGTGCGTCGCCACGGCGCTCGAGGGCGTGGGCGATGAGCCAGTCGGCGAGCTCGGGGTTCTTGGGCAGTGCCGGTCCGTGTAGGTACGTGCCGATGACACCCTTGTAGATGAGACCCTCAAAGCCATCGTCGCCGTTGTTGCCGGTGCCCGTGACGACGGACGTTCCAAGCGGCGTGGCATCGGCGTCCAAAAGCGTGCGGCCGCCGTGGTTCTCGAAGCCAACAAAGGGCTCGGGCGCCAGGTCGGTCTTGACGGCGACGTTGCCGATCAGGCGGTCGGAGCCGCGCACGGTCTCGGCGGCAATGACGCCCAGGCCCTCGATACGATTTTCGCCCATATAGTACGAACGGCCGAGCAGCTGATAGCTGCCGCAGATGGCGAGCAGCGAACCGCCGTCCTCAACATAGGCTGCGACCTTGTCTTTTTGGGCGAGCAGCTCGTGTGCCACGGCTAGCTGGTCGCGATCGGATCCGCCGCCCATCATGACGATATCGGCATCATGCAGATCGAGCACCTCGCCCATGCGGACCTCATCCACGCGAACGGGGATGCCGCGCCAGGCGCAGCGGCGCTCGAGGGCGATGACGTTGCCGCCGTCGCCATAGAGGTTGAGGGCATCGGGATACAGGTAGACGATGCGCAGCGGATGCGAGAGCTCGACTGGCGCGACGCCAACGGGGACGGCACTGCCATTGGTGCACTTTGCAGCGTGGGCAGCAACCGTAGCCGCATCGGTGTCTTTAAGTCCGTCGAGCTCCTTGACCAGCGGTGGAAAGGCCGTGTAGTTGGCGACGGCGTAGAAGGTGTCATCGGTGGCCTCGTCTGCCACGGCGCCAATTGCCTGCGCGACGTCCGAGATAATCGCGGCATCGATGCCGGCGTACTTGAGGCGCACTTGCATGTCGTGCGCGCGTGTGCCGCCGGCAAAGGCGACAAGCCCCGTTGTGTCGGCGATGCGCTCAAAGTCGACGTCGTAGATCCACGATACATCGTGGCCGTCGGCATCGTTGTCATTGAGGAAGAAAGCGCAGAGTTTGCCGCCGGCCGTCTTGATGGACTGGATTTGTCGATCGAAGCCTACGGGATTCTTAGCCAGGTTGGCCTCGACGGTGCGGCCGGCGATATCCCAGCGCCCCATACGACCACCGGCGGGCACATAGGCATCGAGCGTAGGCTGCAGAAGCGCCGCGTCCACGCCCAATTCGTGCGCGGTAAAGAAGGCGGCGGCAACGTTATAGACCATGTACAGGCCGTTGTAGCGCGTGGCGATGTGTACGGCAGCCGCGTCGGGCGCAGATCCAAAGACCAGGTCAAAGCCGTAGCCGTCGCAGCCGAGCTCCACGCCCGTCACGCGACGGACAAGCCCAGGGCGGGCCCAGCCGCACGAGGGGCAATGATAGGCGCCAAGTTGCCCGTACTGCACATAGTCGTACTCCAACGGTGCGTTGCACTGTGAGCAAAAACGTGAGTCGCTAATGCGGTCGGACTCGGTGTTGGTGGCGCCGTCGATGCCAAAGGCGATGCTTGCATTGGGAACGCGCGCGGCAATCGCGGCACACAGCGGGTCGTCGGCGTTGTAGATGAGCGTTGTTGCCGGAGAGAGCTCCAACGCATGGGCGATGACGTCTTGGGTATGGTCGATCTCGCCGTAGCGGTCTAGCTGGTCGCGGAACAGGTTGAGCAGCACAAAGTACGTCGGCTTGAGCTTGGGCAGAACGCGTACGGTGTAAAGCTCATCGCACTCAAAAACGCCCACGCGCTTGCCGCTGGCAGTGTGCTTAAGGCCGCCGCGGGCCTCGAGCAGTGCGCCCACCACGCCCGGTTCCATGTTGTTGCCGGCGCGGTTGCATACCACGGTAGCACCGCTGGCAGCAACGGCGTCGGCGATGAGGTTGGAGGTGGTGGTCTTGCCGTTGGTGCCGGTGATCACTACGCTGCGGTCGACAAGGCCCGCGAGGTCGCTCAGCAACTCGGGGTCGATCTTCATGGCGATGCGGCCGGGGAGTACGCCGCCCTGGCGCTTAAGGACGGAGCGCAGTCCCCAGCGAGCGATATCGCTCGAGGTGCAGGCAAGAGATGAGCGGAGGTTCATGAAACCGTTCCTAACGTAAACGACATGGTCGGGTCGAGTGCGTCACTAAAATCCGTAGCGGCGCGCAAATTCCTGGGCAAGCTGCGACACGTCTTCGCAAGCATTGGCCCAGGGGGCAAAGTCGGGAGTGTCCGAGATAATGCCGTCCGCTTCCCAAACGGCCTGGTGCGAAAGATCCCAGGGATCGCGTGGCTCGGGTCGGCAGGGAAGGTACGGTGTCTGGTACATGGGATTCAGCAAGAAGAACGCGCCGCCCTCGCAGCGGTTAGCGAACTCACGCAGCGCACGCGCCGCTGGACGCATCTTGTTCGTTTTGAACAAGAGGATCGTGCGGGCGAGCAGGTACCAGGGGGAGTTCTCGAGTGCATCGGCCCCCACCTGTTCCTCGAGCTGGTGAGCCAGGGCAAAAAAGCCGTCCTGGTCTTCCAGGCGAGCGAGGGCGAGCAACACGGTGCCGGCAGCTCGGGTGGGATAGCCTTCTGCCTTAAGGACGCGGCGGGCGTAGTTGGCGGCAGCGCGGTAGCGGGCGCTCGCCATGCACAGCTGCGAGATGGCCTCGAGCGTGTGGAGCCACCCGATAAGTGCCGGCTCGCTCACGGTGAGATCTGACGCCGTCACACCGTCCGTCAAAACCTTGTTGGCCCAGTAGTGTGGGGCCTCCATATCGAACCCGGGCACGCTTTGTTGGAGGTAATCGGCCGTGGTCGCCTCGAGCTTCATCAGGTCGCCCAGGCAGGCGTCAACGGGCGTGTCGGCCAGGATGATGGCGAGCAACTGGGCATCGACGGCAAGCGCATCGATACGGACGATCTTGAGCAGCTCATCGCGCATATCGTCGAACAGGCGGTTGCGCGTCTGCTCAAACTCCTCGTCGCTGCCCATGTCCTCGATGCGATGGAGCTCGTCGAGCAGGTGGTAGTGAACACCGGCATAGGACAGCAGTGCCTGGGCATGCTCGGACTGCGCATACTTTTGGGGATTCGCGCTAATGTCGTTATGGACAAGCTCGCGTGCTGCATCGGTGAGCTCGGGGTGCGACGCCAGATAGGTGCGCTCCAAGTAGGCGGGGATGTAGACGCTTGGATCCATTAGAGGTTCCCTCCCTTAAATGGAAGCCCCTGCTCGGCTGCGCGCAGGATGCGCTCGTCGATCTGGGAACGCACGATGTCGCTGGTGGCGACCCAGGCGGCAAAGCTGGCGTTGTCGGGAGCGCCCAGGCCCTCCTGCAGCACCGGCGTCGCCTCGGACAGTGCAAGGACGAGCTCATCGGTGGAGCCCACCCCCACGTTGACGCGGGCATAGACGCCATCGGGAAACTCGGTTTGGAAGTAGAGCGCCTCGGCGGCGTGGGGGCACGAGCGTGCAAGAATGCGCAGGTAGTGCTCGGCACCCTCGTAGTCTAGCTCGCGCCAGGCAGCGCTCATCAGCGCGATGAGCGTCCACGGGTCTAAGTCGCGCTCCGCGTCCTTGGGACGACGGCGCAGCGGCGTGTTGGCGAGATAGGGGACGGAGTGGGCGGAGCGAAAGCGCTTGAGCTCCTCGACGGGGTATTCGAGCTTTGCCATGGCGAGCATCGCGGTGTGGCGGACACCTGCGGGGTCGTTGGGCGCAAAGTCCAAGCTGCGATTCGCTGCCTCCAGTGACATGCGGTAACGGCCGCTAATGAGCGCGCGCGATGCTAAGGCGGCAAGCCAGCGCAGGTAGGGACGGCGGGTCAGGTCGCCTGCAGCCTCACGCTCGTAGGGGTCTTGCGCCGAGGCGATCTTGAGTGCCAGATCGTGCTCCACCTCGTCGCACTTGGACACCAGATACTGCACGTAGTACTCGTTGGAGTCGGCGGTGAGTGCCGTCAGCATGCGCTGGGCATCCCAGTTGGCCGGATCGAGTGCGGCCGCCTCGCGAAGCATGTTCTCGGCAGCTGCCTCTTCCTGCTCTGCCTGGGCATCGTCAGGGATAAAGGGAATGCGGTAGTCGACGGCCTCGACCACCTTGGCAATCAGATGCCCGGCGCGGTCGCGGTCGTGCACGATGAGCGGCGCGGGGTTGCGGGTGAATTGCTCCATCAGACGCTCGACGGCGGGGCCGTCGGTGAGCGGGATATTGTCGCGGCGCAAGGCCTCAAGAACGAGGCGATGGCAATCTTCTTGAATGGGATCGAATGCCATGGGGCCTCCTTTGCTGCGGTTAGGGTTCAAATATCTCTATATAAGGTTCTAGTTTACCCGCATGTGGCACACCGGGGGTGCCGCACTTGGACTTGCACCTTTGCACCACGAAGACGGATGTCACACAAATGTCGGCACCTTGGACGACCGAGTGGTATCACGGTGCCGCAAACGGTCGATTTTTGGCGGCGAACGGTGCATATTTTGGAGGGGCACAGTCCTGCCCGGGATATGTAGTCAGCCTTGATAAAACGTTTGCCCAGCTTGGGAGTATGGATGCCGCACAAGGGTCTTCAGGGATAGAAAAAACGTTTCATCATTGGCGGCTTTAGATGAATAACTGACCAACCAGAACGGTAAAATAGTGTTTGTCTGAGCGTTGAGGCGTTAAGACATCGCGCATTGTCATCGCCGGCAACGCGCAAAACGGTCCTAACGGAGCCAATCGGGTGCTCCGTTATATACGCAAGTCTAAGAGGGGCTTGTTTAGGAGGCACAGTATGGGACGTTTTACCAATCCTCGCGATCTGTACTTTGGTGAGGGCGCTCGCCACGAGGTGAAGAACCTCAAGGGCAGCAAGGCCATCATCGTAACCGGCGGCGGCTCCATGCGCCGCGGCGGTTTTTTGCAGGACGTCGAGGCCGACCTCAAGGAGGCCGGTTTCGAGGTCAAGCTGTTCGAGGGCGTCGAGTCCGATCCGTCCGTCGAGACGGTCATGAAGGGCGCCGAGGCCATGACCGAGTTCCAGCCCGACTGGATTATCGCCATTGGCGGTGGCTCGCCCATCGATGCCGCTAAGGCTATGTGGCTGTTCTACGAGTATCCCGAGGAGACCTTCGAGGAGGCAGTCGTCCCGTTCTCCTTCCCGGAGCTCCGTCAGAAGGCTCACTTCTGCGCCATCTCCTCTACCTCCGGCACCGCTACCGAGGTCACCGCGTTCTCCGTCATCACCGACTACGCCAAGGGCATCAAGTACCCGCTGGCCGACTTCAACATCACCCCTGATGTCGCCATCGTCGACCCCGAGCTCACCTACACCATGCCCGCCAAGCTGTGCGCTCACACCGGTATGGACGCTCTGACTCACGCCATCGAGGCCTACGTCTCCACCGCTGGCTCCATGTACACCGACGCCAACGCCCTGCATGCTATCCGCGAGATCGTCGAGTGGCTGCCCAAGTCCTATCAGGGCGATCATGAGGCCCGCCAGCACATGCACGACGCCCAGTGCATCGCCGGCATCGCCTTCTCCTCGGGTCTGCTGGGCATTGTCCACTCCATGGCTCACAAGACCGGTGCCGCCTTTGAGGGCGACCACATCATCCACGGTTGCGCCAACGCCATGTACCTGGGCAAGGTCATCCAGTTCAACGCCAAGGACGCTCGCGCCAAGAGCCGCTACGCCTTCATCGCCAAGGAGATCCTGCACCTCGCCGGCGAGACCGAGGACGAGCTGGTCGAGGCTCTGGTCCAGGAGATTCGCGACCTCAACGACAAGCTCGACATCCCGCAGGGCATCAAGAACTACGGTGCCAAGGGCGTGAAGGCCGACGAGTCCATCATCGATTACGATGAGTTCGAGGCTAAGAAGCACGACGTTGCCGCCAACGCCATCCTCGATGCCTGCACGGGCTCCAACCCGCGCCAGCCGTCTCAGGAGGAGATGGAGCAGCTGCTCGAGTGCGTCTACACCGACACCCCGGTCACGTTCTAATCAGTTCGCCTTGTTCTGATGAGGGGCTCCGCACACAGCTGTACGGAGCCCTTTTTCTTTAGAGATTGGGATTAACATGGCTGCAATTTTCAATAGCCCCAGCAAGTATATCCAGGGTCCCGATGAGCTTGCAAAGCTCGGCTCCTACGTTGAGCCGCTCGGCGGGAAGGCCCTCGTCATCGTGACGCCTTCGGGCAAGAAACGTGTCGGCGCCAAGATTGAGGGCGGTTTTACCGAGGCTAAGGCCGAGCTGCTGTTTGAGGACTTTAACGGCGAGTGCTCCAAGGGCGAGGTCGATCGCCTGGTTGCGCTCGCTCGCGACAACGGCTGTGACATCATCGTCGGCGTCGGTGGCGGCAAGATCCTCGACACCGCGAAGGCCGTCGCCTATTACCTGGAGTCCCCGGTTATCATTTGCCCCACCATCGCCTCGACCGATGCACCGTGCTCGGCACTTTCGGTGCTCTACACCGACGACGGCCAGTTCGATAAATATCTCTTCCTTAAGGCAAACCCCAACATTGTCCTTATGGATACGACGGTTATCGCGGCGAGCCCGGTGCGCCTGACGGTTTCCGGTATGGGCGATGCGCTCGCAACCTATTTCGAGGCCCAGGCAACGCACGATGCCGACGGCGGCACCTGCGCCGGCGGCAAGGGCGGGATGGCCGGCCTGGCGCTCGCCAAGCTCTGCTACGAGACGCTTATGGCCGATGGCGTCAAGGCCAAAGTTGCGCTGGAGAAGGGTGCGCTCACGCCTGCCGTCGAGCACATCATCGAGGCAAACACGCTGCTTTCGGGCATTGGCTTTGAGAGCTCGGGCCTTGCTGCTGCCCATGCCATCCACAATGGTCTGACGATGCTGCCCGAGTGCCACGGCATGTATCACGGCGAGAAGGTCGCCTTCGGCACCATCGTTCAGCTGGTACTCGAGGATGCCCCGACCGAGAAGCTCGAGGAAGTCTTGGGCTTCTGCATTGAGCTGGGCCTGCCGGTCACGATGAAGGAACTTGGCGTTGCCGAGCTTACGCGCGAGCAGGCCATGATTGTTGCCGAGGCCGCCTGCGCGCCCGATGACACCATGTGCAACATGCCGTTTGAGGTGACGCCCGAGATGGTCGCAAACGCCATCCTGGGTGCCGACGCGCTGGGCCACTACTACCTTATGGATGAGTAAATCAAGCTAAGGAAGGGGCAAAGCCAGCAGATGGCTTTGCCCCTTTTTGCTATGGTGCAAAGGGGCAGGTTACTTTGCACCAATCGTTGTTTGATGAAGGGCGGATTCTCGTATGGCGCTTCCCATGGTTTATGGCGGTCCCGGCCGGTATGTTCAAGGGCCGGGCGAACTTTCGCGTCAGGGCAGGTATTTGTCATGGTTGGGTTGCGCTGCCTATGTCTTGTTTGACCAGGGCACCGAGGATCGGCTGTGCAGGCAGATTGTCGATGGATTTCTGGACGACGATCTGAGTGAGCCGTTCTTTAAGATTTATGACGGTCCGTGTACGGAAGAGGCCGTTGTAAAAATGGCTAAGGAAGCCCAGGCTGAGTATTGCGACATGGTGGTGGGTATTGGCGGCGGCAAGATGCTCGATATCGCCAAGGCAGTAGCGTTTTATGCCGAGTTGCCGTTGTGCGTATGCCCCACGGCGGCTTCGATGGACGGTCCGTGCAGTGCGATTTCGGTGCTGTATCACGAGGATGGGTCGTTCGACCGCTACCTGATGCTCGAGAAGAATCCAGATCTGGTCGTGGTTGATACCAACGTGGTCGCAGCGGCCCCACTGCGTATGACGGTCGCTGGTATGGGCGATGCGCTGGCAACGTACTTCGAGGCGCGTTCGTGCGCCGCGGCGCACGGCGCCAACGAGCACGGTGGCGCGCCGGGGCACTTGGCTCTGGCTGCGGCTCGTGCCTGCTACGACACACTTATGGAGTGCGGTGTCGCTGCCAAGCGTGATCTCAAAAAGGGGCGTACGTCGCCAGCGGTTGAACGCCTGATCGAGTGCAATATTCTGCTCTCGGGCGTCGGTTTTGAGAGCGGTGGCTTGGCGTTGGCGCATGCCATCGCCAACGGTCTGACGGTCCTGCCCAAGTGCAAGGCCATGCATGGCGAAGCCGTGGCATTTGGCCTGGTGGTGCAGCTGCGCCTGGAGCGTGCGCCCGAGCTTGATCAGGTGCTCGAGTTTTGCCAGCGCGTCGGTCTGCCGACGACGCTCGAGGAGCTGGGTCTTGGCGAGATTTCCGATGCCGATCTGCAAAGTGTTGCAAATGCGGTCTTTAGAAACGAGCGCAACATGGCCAACGAGCAGGCCAAGGTGACCAAACAAAAGCTCGTGCAGCTCATGCGCGAGGCATAGTTTGGCGCTTGATTGACCTTGTGCAATCGAGGCGGCGATAGGCCATGGGCTATTTGCCGCAAAGATGCGCCGCGTGAAATTTGCCCGAGGCGTGGACCGATAGCGTATTATTATCTCTTGCTTGTTTGCACTGCTCAGGGAGGGGCCGCGCATGGCGCAGGAACACGATCTGTTTGATGACATTATCGAGATCAGCAAGGGTTTCGACTTTCTTAAAAACCCGCTTGGCGGTGTGGCCGATGCACTCGATCCGTCGGCACCGCAGTGGAATCCCGCCGACTACAAGGAGCGTCCGCGCGGCAACACCATTCCGTGCCTGACCTGCAAAAACGAAAAGAGCGGCTGTACCGCGTGCATGGACGTGTGCCCGGTCAACGCTATCGAGGTCGAGGAAGACGCCATCGAGATCCTCGACTCCTGTCGCAAGTGCGGCCTGTGCGCCGCTGCCTGTCCGACCGAGGCGATCATCTCGCCGCGCCTGGCGCCTAAAAACCTGTATGACGACATTGTCTCGGCGGCCACGAGCCACGAGACCGCCTACGTCACCTGCACGCGCGCCCTTAAGCGCATGCCGCGCGAAAACGAAGTCGTCGTTGCCTGCGTGGGCGATATTACGGCCGAGACCTGGTTCTCGGTACTGGCGGACTATCCCAACGTGAGCGTGTACCTGCCGTTGGGCGTGTGCGATAAATGCCGCAACATCGGCGGTGAGGACATTCTGGGCGAGGCGATTGCGAAGGCCGAGGAGTGGTCTGGCACGGGTATGGGCCTGGAGGTCGACCCCAAGAGTCTCAAATGCCATAAGCGCCGCGAGTATGAGCGCAAAGAGTACATGGAAAAGATTGCCCGCACCACGGGCTTGACCGTGACCAAGCTCAACCCGGCAACGGCGGCACTGGCATCGGTGACGCAGAAGCTGAAGGCTCACCGTCACCAAATTACCCAGCTTGAGCGCACGCTCAACACCATGTGCGGCACCACGACGACTAAACGTCGCCGTTCGCTCACCCATGGGCGTCAGCTGGTGCTCTCGACGTTGCAGAATCACCCCGAACTTGCCCAGAATATGCAGGTGAGTACGCCGGAGTGCGATTTTGACAGGTGCACGTCGTGTGGCGAGTGCGTCAACGTGTGCCCCACGTTTGCCTGCGATCTGGTGGGAAGCGGCCGCTTTGCGCTGGAGTCAACGTATTGCCTGGGCTGCGGCGCCTGCGTCAAGGTTTGCCCCGAGCATGCGCTCAAGCTTGTTGAGCACGATGCGTCCAATTTGGTTGTCGTCGATCCCGAAGCCGAGGAAAAGGCCGCCCAGAAGGCCAAGGCCCACGAAGAGGCCGAGAAGGTCAAGGCTGAGGCAAAGGCCAAGCTCGATAAGATGCTCGATCAGGTGGAAAAGTTCGCAGACTAGTCAGCGACCCCTATCTCTGCTTCATTTGCGCCGCCGCGGTGTCCGGATTCGCCCGGATGCTGCGGCGGCGCTATACTTATGAAGTTTGAAGTACCTGTACCAAAAGGAGCTGTCGTGTCCCTTTCCATCGGTATCGTGGGCCTGCCCAACGTGGGCAAGTCGACGCTGTTCACCGCGCTTACCAAAAAGACCGGCCTTGCCGCCAACTACCCGTTTGCCACGATCGACCCCAACGTGGGTATCGTCGATGTGCCCGATAGCCGCCTGCAAAAGCTCGCCGACATTGTCAACCCGGGTCGCATTGTGCCGGCTACGGTCGAGTTCGTCGACATCGCAGGTCTGGTGAAGGGCGCTAACGAGGGCGAGGGTCTGGGCAACCAGTTCTTGGCAAACATCCGCGAGACCGACGCCATCTGCGAGGTCGTGCGCTACTTTAAGGATCCCAACGTCATGCGTGAGGTGGGCCGCACCGGCGAGTTCGTCGATCCCGCCGGCGATGCCGACACCATCATGACCGAGCTCATCCTGGCCGACATGGGCACGCTCGAGAAGCAGCTGCCCAAGCTCGAGAAGGAGGCCAAGCGCGACAAGGAGCTCATGCCCAAGTTTGAGGTCGCCAAGCGCCTGCTCGCCTGGCTCAACGAGGGTAAGCGCGCTGCGTCTATGGAGATGACCGACGAGGAGCGCGCCGCTGCCAAGGGCCTGTTCCTGCTCACCATGAAGCCCATCCTGTATGTGGCCAACGTGGACGAGGATATGCTCAACGACGACCTGGCGCCCATCGATGGTGTCAAGCCACTGCCCATCTGCGCCAAGATCGAGGCTGAGCTTTCCGAGCTCGATCCCGAGGATGCGGCCGACTACCTGGAGAGCTTGGGCCTGGAGCAGCCCGGTCTGGACGTGCTCGCGCAGGCCGCCTACAAGCTGCTTGGCCTGCAGTCGTTCTTTACGGCTGGCGAGATGGAGGTCAAGGCCTGGACGGTGCGTCAGGGCGCGACCGCCCCGCAGGCCGCCGGTGTCATCCACACCGACTTTGAGCGCGGCTTTATTAAGGCCGAGGTCATTGGTTACGACGACTACATCGAGCTCGGTGGCGAGCAGGGCGCCAAGGCTGCCGGCAAGCTGCGTATTGAGGGCAAGGACTATGTCATGGCCGATGGCGACGTCGTGCACTTCCGCTTTAACGTGTAAGGACGACGCGCATGTTTAAATATGGCAAAAAAGCCGGCTACATGGGTATTGCACTGCTCGTACTTGCGGTGATTCCGCTGGTGGTTGCAGCGTGTGTTATCCCCAACATCGGTCCCGAGGTAGCGACGAAGTTTAACGCGGCCGGCGAGGTGACGCGCTGGGGTAAGAGCTACGAGCTGCTGGCACTGCCGGTGCTCAACCTGCTGCTGAGCGTGGCGACGTACTTTACGGCGGGACGCCAGGCTAAAAACAATGATGACTCCGCCGCCATGGCGCGCATCGTGTGCGAGCGCTACCTGCGCAACGGTTGCATCACGGGTGTGTTCCTCAACGTGATCAACGTTTACTTTATGTACTCGGCGATTACCGGAACAGGCTTTGGCTTTGGTTTCTAGCTTGTCCTTTTAGGCAACGAGCCTGCACGCATATTCAATGGCTGCTGCGAGGCCGCCGCTCGATCGTGGTTTGAAGACCATGTCGGCGGCGGCCTCGTTTTCGTATCCGGCGCCGCGCAAGGTTAGGGAGACGGAGGCTTCTAGGAGCAGGGGGAGTCCTTGCGGGGTGGTGGCAATAACGGCGGTCCGGTCGAGCGCACAGCCGTGCTCTTGGCATAGACGTGCGAGGTCGCCTTGCTTTGGACTGGAAAGCGGTGCCGTGGGGACACGGCTCGTTAGCAGCGCAAGTGCCGTGCGCTCGTCGAGCGTAAGCTGGTCGGCTTCGATAACGACAAGAGCAATCGGTGTATCGTGCCGACGGCAATCTGCACGCTGTACGTAAATCGAAGAACCCGACATAGAAAACTCCTGTGTATTCGGCAAAACGTAAACTATAGTTTACGTTTATGTTCGGCTCCATTTCAAACTCGTCTGCATGGACGAACGTGCTAAACAGATTCTTGGCAGGCGGGTCGAAGAGACGCGCAGGGACCTTGGTATCTCCAAGGTCGATTTTTGTGTGGCAGCAGGAATCAGCCGCCCCTATCTCGACAGAATCGAAGATGGAACGGCAAATTTCACGCTCAAGGTTCTATTTAAGATCGCGCCCGCCCTTGGCATGACGGTGTCAGAGCTTCTCGAGGGTATCGAATAGGGGATACCCGTCGACAGCTGAATTACGCCATCGGGATGCGATCGTGGTTGACTTGGCTGTAAAACAGGCGCTGGATCTCGGCGGCATCGCGTGACTGACCGAGTGCCCACATGGTCTTGGCCACGAGCGTCTCGGTGGTCATGTCGTCGCCGCGCAGAATGCCCGGATGATCGGCGTAAGCACGGCCGACCTCGTAAACACCCAGGTCAAGGCCCTCTTCGGGGACTTGCGTGGTCATAACGACGGTGCGGCCCGAATCGACCCAGCGGAAAATTGCCTCTTGGAACGACTCGCCGGACTCGCCGAACTCGGGGATGCCGCCAATGCCAAAGGTCTCCAGAATCACGGCGTCGTAGCTATCGGCCAGAGCGTCCAGAACGCCAGGGTTCACGCCGGGCGTGAGCTTGAGTACAAATACGCGTGGGTCGATGTGGTCGTAGAAGCGCACCGGGTTTTCGCCTCGATGCGTGCCGTGAAGCCCGCTGCGCACGATACGGTCGTTGCGGATATAGGCGATGGGCGGATAGTTGACGCTAATGAACGCGTTAAAGCTCATGGTGCGCTGCTTACGGGCGCGTGTGCCGGCAATGGCGACGCCGCCAAACACGATCGAGACGTCATGCGAATGCTCGTCGAGCGCATAGAGCAGGCTCTGGTACAGGTTGAGCTTGGCGTCGGTAAAGGGATTGCCCATGGGCTTTTGCGAGCCGGTGAGCACGATGGGCTTAGGGCTGTCCTGGATCAAGTAGGAGAGCGCCGCGGCCGTGTAGCTCATAGTGTCGGTGCCGTGCAGAATCACGAAGCCGTCGTGGTCGGCATAACCCTCGACGATGACGTCGCGGATACGCATCCAGTCACTGGGGCGCATATTGGTGCTGTCAATGTTCATGGGCTGCACGACGTCGAGCTCGCAGAGCCCCGAGATCTCGGGGACGCTCTGGGCGAGCTCCTCACCGGTCAGGGCGGGGGAGAGGCCGTTGCCGTCCTCGGTCGATGCGATGGTGCCGCCCGTGGCGATGAGAAGGATGCGCTTCATGCTGGTATTCCTATCGTATTTGCCGCCGCAGAGGCGGAGTCGTTCGGCAGTATTGTGGCACAGGGCGTCCAATGTTCAAACGTATTACATCATCTGTAACGTTTAGTATCACTCCAATTGCCGTCAAATAGGGCCCCGGTCGTGCGTTTGCCGTGCGCTGATGGCTGCGAGGGACGAGAAACCCCATATAACGTGTACACTATGAAAGTTATTTTCGTTCATTCACGCGGGTGGGCACCGGCTCCCCGCCAACAAGAGGGGGAAACCATGGATCAAAAGGCTTCCGCAAAGGTCCTCGTACTCGACTTTGGTGCGCAGTACGGTCAGCTCATTGCCCGTCGCGTCCGCGACCTCAACGTGTATTCCGAGATCGTTCCCTGCGACATCTCGGCCGATGAGATTCGCGAGATGAACGCCTCTGCGCTCATCCTTTCTGGCGGCCCGGCCTCCGTGTACGCCGAGGACGCTCCGTCCATCGATCCCGCCATCTTTGACCTGGGCCTTCCCGTCCTGGGCTTTTGCTACGGCCATCAGATCACGGCCGTGACGCTCGGCGGCAAGGTCGGCCACTCCGAGGTGGGCGAGTACGGCCGCGCCACCATCGCTCGCACGGCCGGTGCCAAGCTCTTTAACTCCACGCCCATGGAGCAGACCGTGTGGATGAGCCATCGCGATGCCGTGTCCGAGGTGCCCGAGGGCTTTACCGTTACCGCCAGCACCGACGTGTGCCCGGTTGCCGCCATGGAGTGCGTCGAGCGCAAGATTTTCACCACGCAGTTCCACCCCGAGGTCAAGCACTCCGAGTACGGTCAGCAGCTGCTGAGCAACTTCTTGTTTGAGATCTGCGGCCTGGAGCCCAACTGGAGCATGGACAACCTGGTCGAGACCATGACGGCCGAGTTCCGCGAGAAGGTCGGCGACGACCGCGTGATTCTGGCCCTGTCCGGTGGCGTCGACTCCTCCGTCGTGGCTGCGCTGGGCGCTCGCGCCGTGGGCAAGCAGATGACCTGCGTGTTCATCAACCACGGTCTGCTGCGCAAGGGCGAGCCCGAGCAGGTGGAGGAGGTCTTCACCAAACAGTTCGACGTCGACTTTATCCACGTCCACGCCGAGGACCGTTATGCCGAGCTTCTGGCCGGCGTGACCGAGCCCGAGGAGAAGCGCCGCATCATCGGCACGCAGTTCTGGAAAGAGTTCTTCGCGGTTGCTCAGCAGCTCGAGTGCGATGGCAAGCCGGTCAAGTATCTGGCTCAGGGCACCATCTACCCCGACATCATCGAGTCCGGCGCTCGTAAGACGGGCGGCAAGACGGCCACCATCAAGAGCCATCACAACCTGATCCCGTTCCCCGAGGGCGTGCACTTCGACCTTATCGAGCCGCTCGATCACTTCTTTAAGGACGAGGTCCGTGCGCTTGGTCTGGCGCTCGGTCTGCCGGGCCACATTGTGTTCCGTCAGCCTTTCCCGGGCCCGGGTCTGGCCATCCGCATCATCGGTGCGGTCGACAAGGAGAAGCTCGAGATTCTCAAGAATGCCGACGCCATCGTGCGCGAGGAGCTCGATGCTTACAACCAGCGTCTGTTTGAGCAGACCGGTGAGCGCAACTCCGAGCACAGCTGCTGGCAGTATTTCGCGGTCCTGCCCGACATCAAGTCCGTCGGCGTTATGGGTGACGAGCGCACTTATCAGCGCCCAATCATCCTGCGCGCCGTCGAGTCCAGCGATGCCATGACCGCCGACTGGGCCAAGCTGCCCTACGACGTCCTGGCCCGCATCTCCGGCCGCATCGTGGCCGAGGTTCCCGGCGCCAACCGCGTGTGCTACGACATCACGTCCAAGCCGCCCGCGACCATCGAGTGGGAGTGACCGTTAAAACGGCTCAAACCCGCATGAATACAGGGTTTTTGACCTGTCACTTTGCCTTGTGATACTGGATTGATACTATTCGTTTCAACCCGGCCACACAAGAGAATGATTGCAAAGGGCAAGCAAGCCGCCCTGCTGAACGACAAATTCAGCAGGGCGGCTTCGCTTGTCCTATTTTTCTTTTTTCCAGGGAAAGGAGTGTTGATTTGAAAAGAACGATCAGCGCAATGGTGGGGCAAGGTTCGGTAAGCCACAACAGCAGGAAGTTCAACGCCAAGAACACCGACCCGGAACGCTCCCATTTGAATATAACCTACTGCCAGGAAAATATCAAGGCAGTTTTTCGTGAGATGTTTGACGAGGCCCTCAAGCGGTACAACGACAAGCAGACCAGGGCAGACCGCAGGATTGAGAACTACTATGAGAAGATACGTTCCAGCAAGCAGGAGAAGCCGTTCCATGAAATCATTCTGCAAGTGGGCAATAAGGACGACATGTGCGCCGACAGCGAGGACGGCCAGCTTGCGGCGACGGTGCTGGACGAGTATATGAGGGGCTTTCAAGAGCGCAACCCCCAGCTTCGGGTGTTCTCGGCTCATCTCCACATGGACGAGGCCACGCCCCATCTGCACATCGACTTTGTACCGTTCACCACCGGCAGCAAGCGGGGCCTGGATACCAGGGTATCACTCAAACAGGCGCTAGCGGCCCAGGGTTTCAAGGGAGGCACCAGAGGGGACACAGAGTGGAGCCAGTGGGTACGCTCTGAAAAGGAGCAGCTTGCCGCCGTGATGGAGCGTCACGGGATAGAGTGGGAGGACAAGGGCACCCACGACCAGCACTTGTCTGTGCTGGACTACAAAAAGGAGCAGAGGGCCAAGGAGATTGCCCAACTGGATAAGGTAAAGGCCAAGAAGCAAAAAGAGGTGGCGGGACAGGAACAGCGGTTGAAGGAATTGGCCCCGGCAGTAAAGAACATGGAGCGGTTGGCGGCGGAGTTTTCGGCAGACCCGGAGGAAGTCTTACCAGAGCCGGGGCCGCTGGAATCGGCCAGGGCCTACCGGGAGAAAAAGGCCAAGCCTTTATGGGCAAAGATCGTCAAGGTGCTGCGCTCGGTCTACCGGGCCTATCTCGACCTCAAATCCAAATTTGAGCGGCTACAAGCGGACTATGGCCGGGAGGTCAGCAAAAACAGTTCTTTGTCAGAAAGGATTTACGAGGTCTGCGCCGAGAGAGACAGTCTAAAGGGAAAGGTCAGGGACTACGAGCGGGTCAGGCGAGCCATTGGCCCGGAACAGGCGGACAGGATATTAGAGGCCGCTTACCAGCAGGAGCAGGCTGAAAAGGAACGGAAACGGGCCGCAAGGCAAAAAACAAGGGTAGGTGTGCGATAATCACCAAAAATGGAGGGTGTTCCAGTGAATGCCCTCCAGTTTTATTTGGGGAATCGGGTAAAATAATTTCTTGTTTTTTAGAGCGTACTATGATATATTGCTATTATCCTGATTTGA
The DNA here is from genome assembly GCF_003475605.1 of Collinsella sp. AF31-11. Classification (NCBI taxonomy): domain Bacteria; kingdom Bacillati; phylum Actinomycetota; class Coriobacteriia; order Coriobacteriales; family Coriobacteriaceae; genus Collinsella; species Collinsella sp. AF31-11. The sequence continues at coordinate 172,076 of NZ_QRQS01000003.1, read as the reverse complement.
GGAGTCTATCAAATATGCGGCAAGGTATTCTTAAATAAAATTTGATAATGGGCGCAAAAATGATTGCCCCTTGCAGGGGCTTGGTTTTTGTACCCAATTTTAAGAATACTTTTGCCTTTTTAGTAAATATCGTGACGGACCGCGGCTTATGTAAGTCGTGTATGTTTCTGTGTGTCCGAAGTCATGATCCCCAGCGGTAAAAGTATTAGCCGCTGGGGATTTTTGCGCCCATTCGGGCCTTGTATGGAGGATAGACATGAACATTATCAATATCGGGATTCTTGCCCATGTAGACGCTGGAAAGACGACCTTGACGGAGAGTCTGCTATATGCCAGTGGAGCCATTTCAGAACCAGGGAGCGTCGAAAAAGGGACAACGAGGACGGACACCATGCTGTTGGAGCGGCAGCGTGGGATTACCATTCAAGCGGCAGTCACTTCCTTCCAGTGGCACAGATGTAAAGTTAACATTGTGGATACGCCCGGCCACATGGATTTTTTGGCGGAGGTGTACCGCTCTTTGGCTGTTTTAGATGGGGCCATCTTGGTGATCTCCGCGAAAGATGGCGTGCAGGCCCAGACCCGTATTCTGTTCCATGCCCTGCGGAAAATGAACATTCCCACCGTTATCTTTATCAACAAGATCGACCAGGCTGGCGTTGATTTGCAGAGCGTGGTTCAGTCTGTTCGGGATAAGCTCTCCGCCGATATTATCATCAAGCAGACGGTGTCGCTGTCCCCGGAAATAGTCCTGGAGGAAAATACCGACATAGAAGCATGGGATGCGGTCATCGAAAATAACGATGCATTATTGGAAAAGTATATCGCAGGAGAACCAATCAGCCAGGAAAAACTTGCGCGGGAGGAACAGCGGCGGGTTCAAGAAGCCTCCCTGTTTCCGGTCTATCATGGCAGCGCCAAAAAGGGCCTTGGCATTCAACCGTTGATGGATGCGGTGACAGGACTGTTCCAACCGATTGGGGAACAGGGGAGCGCCACCCTATGCGGCAGCGTTTTCAAGGTTGAGTACACCGATTGCGGCCAGCGGCGTGTCTATCTGCGGCTATACAGCGGAACGCTGCGCCTGCGGGATACGGTGGCCCTGGCCGGGAGAGAAAAGCTGAAAATCACAGAGATGCGTATTCCATCCAAAGGGGAAATTGTTCGGACAGACACCGCTTATCCGGGCGAAATTGTTATCCTTCCCAGCGACAGCGTGAGGTTAAACGATGTATTAGGGGATCAAACCCGGCTCCCTCGTAAAAGGTGGCGCGAGGCCCCCCTCCCCATGCTGCGGACGACGATTGCGCCGAAAACGGCAGCGCAAAGAGAACGGCTGCTGGACGCTCTTACGCAACTTGCGGATACTGACCCGCTTTTGCGCTGCGAAGTGGATTCCATCACCCATGAGATCATTCTTTCTTTTTTGGGCCGGGTGCAGTTGGAGGTCGTTTCCGCTTTGCTGTCGGAAAAATACAAGATTGAAACAGTGGTAAAGGAACCCACCCTCATTTATATGGAGCGGCCGCTCAAAGCAGCCAGCCACACCATCCATATCGAGGTGCCGCCCAACCCGTTTTGGGCATCTATCGGACTGTCTGTTACACCACTCCCGCTTGGCTCCGGCGTACAATACGAGAGCCGGGTTTCGCTGGGATACTTGAACCAGAGTTTTCAAAACGCTGTCAGGGATGGTATCCGTTACGGGCTGGAGCAGGGCTTGTTCGGCTGGAACGTAACGGACTGTAAGATTTGCTTTGAATACGGGCTTTATTACAGTCCAGTCAGCACGCCGGCGGACTTCCGCTCATTGGCCCCGATTGTATTGGAACAGGCATTGAAGGAATCGGGGACGCAGCTGCTGGAACCTTATCTCTCCTTCACCCTCTATGCGCCCCAGGAATACCTTTCCAGGGCTTATCATGATGCACCGAAATACTGTGCCACCATCGAAACGGCCCAGGTAAAAAAGGATGAAGTTGTCTTTACTGGCGAAATTCCCGCCCGCTATATACAGGCATACCGTACTGATCTGGCCTTTTACACCAACGGGCGGAGCGTATGTCTTACAGAACTGAAAGGGTATCAGGCCGCTGTCGGCGAGCCGGTCATCCAGCCCCGCCGTCCAAACAGCCGCCTGGACAAGGTGCGCCATATGTTCAGTAAGATTACTTGATACACCACAGCAAAGAAGGTTACAGAATTATGTAGAGCTCCACATAATTCTGTTGCATTTTCCAGCCTCTTGTGATACTATTTTGATACTAAGAAAATTGACAGCCGAAAATAGCAGGTAAAATATTAGCAAATTTGCGAATATTTTACCTGTAAATTCAAGAGAAATACTTCCTCATATACTTGAATTTGTCGAGTGGGAGTAGGACGACAGGGTTCTGACCTGCGATTTTGAGTGCCGCACTATGCCGCTGAGTTTCGTTTCGTACGAGAGTCATGACAAAGCCACCAGCGACGGAGATGAGTAAAAGCGATTAAAGAGCCTCCGTTCCCTGCGTTGGGACGGAGGCTCTTTCTTTGCCGTTTTACTCCCTTGTCTCCGTTCGGGGATTATTTCTTGCTCATTTAGGGCTATTCGCGCTGAAAGATTTTGACTAGCTTGGTGTCCTTTATTTCGTAGACAATGTCTGCGACGTTCTCGACCAGCCTCTTATCGTGGGAGACGAACACTATCGTTCCGGCATAGGCGCTCATCATCTGCTCGAGGGCTTCGGCGCTCTTGATGTCCAGGTAATTTCCAGGCTCGTCCATGAGCAAGATGTTGTATCTGCCCAGCAGCATCTTCGCGAGTAGCAGCTTGATGACTTCGCCTCCCGAGAGAACGCCAACGTCCTTTGTCAGGTCGCGCGGTCCGATTCCCATAGAGGCGAGGATGCCTCGAATTTCGGTCATGCTGTACTCGCAACCATCCTGCATGAACGAGATCGCAGACTGACGGGCGTCGAACTTGTAGCCTGTTTGCTCGAAGTAACCGATCTCTGCCTTGGGAGAGATGTTGATACCGTCGGCGCGTCGAGCGATTGCCTTCAGCAGGCTGGTCTTTCCTGTACCGTTGCCACCGGTGATGGCCACTTTGGCACCGAGCGGTATCTCGAATTTCGCGTGGTCATAGAGCATGCAGTTGCCGAAGCTCAAGCTGAAATCGTCTGCCGAGATGGGAAATTTACTATGCAGTTCCAGGGCCTTGCTCTGGCGGAACCGCACGGCGCGAATGCTATCTGGGGCCTCAATCCCTTCGAGCGCTTCGAGGCGCTTCTCCATGTCCTTAGCCGCCTGGTACATCCTCTTCTGTTTGGTGCCGGTTGCTTTCTGATACCCCAATCGACCTGCATACTCGTTGCTTTTTTTCGCAGCCTTCCGCTTGGCGTCGACCTGCCGTGCTTTTTTCCGTTGTTTTTCGATGGCGGCTTCGAGGCGATCGCGCTCGCGCATCGCCTCTTCGTATCGAGTCGCCTGAGCTTTGCGCTCTTCTTCTTTCTGTCGCAGATAGTCGGAGTAGTCACCCCAGAATTCGGAAATACCGCCGTCTTTGAGCTCCCAGATCTTGTCTACCACCTGGTCGAGAAAATGACGGTCATGGCTCACGATGAGCAGAGCCCCATCAAATGCCTTGAGTTGTCCGACGAGAAGGCGGATGCCGTCTTGGTCGAGGTGGCTCGTAGGCTCGTCGGCGAAGATCGCGCTTGCATGCTGGGAGAGTGCAGAGGCAATCTTGGCGCGTGTTTCCTCCCCGCCGCTCATCGTCTCCTGCGCCACTCCGGCGACGTTGAGACGGGAGAGCATCTCACCACTGTCCTGAGCCGCATCAAGGTCGAGTTCATCGAGTTGGCCGATGAGGGCAATGCTGCCGAAGCGCCTGACGTCGGCGTCCGCAATGGTAAGATTGCCGCTCAGAATTTTAAGCAGGCTGGTTTTGCCTGCGCCATTGTCTCCCACCAAGCCGATGCGATCGTAGGAGTAGATTTCCAACTCTTCGATATCCAGGATATCGCGGCCGGCATATTCCAAAAAGATGTCTTTAGCTTTGACTATGAGTTCCATAGGTTGAACCGCCTTTTGTGTATTAGCCTTTTACTGGAAGCGCAGCTATGCCAAAAAAGATTGCTCACGTCGATTTTTCGCCTTTGCCCAATTGCCGGCGCGAGCGTTTTGACCTTGCGCAAGCCGGCAAATCCGAAAATGATAGTTGGCGACGAATAAGGAGCGCGATGTGGGATGTCGGCGCAATACCTCGTCGTCGCAAGGGCTTGAAGGCTGACGCGTGAACCGATGGCTGCCGCCTCTTTTTTTCGAATACTTGGGCTATTGAATCCGCCCGGTATCTCTTTTCCCCACGTTTCGGACGCTCGGAGCAAGCAGCATAGCCATCGCAAGCAGTACCATGGTCGCTCCAGAGCCGACGAACCATAACGGAGCTCCAAGCAGATCCGCAAAAACGGAGGGGGCCGCGAGGCCCATGGGCATGGCCCACGCCATGATGGTTCCGTAGAGGCCGAAAACGCGGCCTAGGTACTCAGGAGGTATCTGCTCCTGCATAAGGGCAGTCTGGGTTCCCGCGTACAACGGGGAGCATGCGCCCATAAGAAAGCTCGCCGGTAGGAAAACGGCGAACAGCGACGGGCCGAGCAATCCGGATGCGATTGCGACGACGCCGAAGCCGGCGATCGCGGCGACCATGGTGAGCGACTTATTGCGGAACCCTCCCGTGGCCGCCAAAATGCCGGACCCAGCCAGCATGCCTGCGGAGAAAAGGACCTCCACCAAAGCAGCATCCCCCGTGCTACCGCCAAAATGTCCCAAGGTCATTATTGGGAACAATGCCGCGAGTGGGGAGAACGCGAAAGCGAAGACGAACCCGCACCAAAGAAGGGCGAACAGCCCCCTGTATCCCCTGATCAGCTTGTAGCCGTCCGAAATCTCAGAGAAAAGTTCTCGAACTTTATTGGAAAAGGACGAGCTGCGGTCGGCTTCGTCGAGTCCTCCTGCGTCTATCTGAGCGGCGAGGACAGCTAGAGAAGCGAAAAGCGCCCCCAGCACGTCGAGGGCAATCATGGCGGTAATGCCCGCCACAGGATAAATCACTGCCGCGAGCGCGGCGCCAAGAATGTATCCGGCGGACTGAATCGCCTGCATCACTCCCGACAGGCGAACGAGATGCTCTGGCGGGGCGAGATGGGGCGTGAGGGATTGGGAGGCCGGCGTGTAGAACGAAGTGCCAGCTGCGCGGAGAAACAGGGCGATGAGTATTGACCACGCAGGTAAGCTGCCGGCCAACGAGGCAATCGCCAAGGCGGCGCCCACCGCGGCAACGAAGAGGTCGGCGCCGATGAGAACACGTTTCAAAGGCAGCCTGTCGACAACGGCGCCCGCAAGGACTCCGAACAAAGCAATCGGCAGAAAGCCTGCTAACGATGCCAGGGAGAGGAGGGAAGATGATTCTGTCGTGAGGGCGATATGCCAAATGAGACCCATTTGGAGAATCAAGCTCGTCAATGTCGACACGAGCTCCCCGCCCCATACGAAACAAATCTTAAATTGCCATGAATGGCACAGCGAAACAGACCTGCGCCGAGAGGTTTCAAATATCATGGTTATGTCCAATCGTGAAATGGCGTGCAGAAAAACAGCGCGACGCCACAACAGCGCCGCTTTCTAGGCGCTCATCCACGTGCGGAAAAGACCAACCACGACACCCCTCCTTTGTTAATTCGGTCTGGCAAACCATGTAATATTAACGAGGCTTGAGTTTGCCTGTCAAGAATCGACCATCGGAAAGGGCAATCCTCTCTGGCCATTCGATTCCTTTTGTATCTTTGGTTGCATAGGTGACCCGCCAGGGCTATTACGCGTGGAAGAGGCGCCTGCCGAGCTGGCCGATGAGGCGCTGAAGATGGCCCTGGTCAGGCGAAACGATCCCAAGGGATGCGTACATCATTCGGATAGTAAGAATGTTGCCAGCAGGTTTTGCGGCAACCGCAAAGGAGCCGTATCCTGCAGCTGGAATCACGTTGCAGCATCCTGACCCGCATTCCGATTGGCGGACGGCCCGCTTCGGCATCCTGACCAGCACAGCGATCGAGCCTTGTCATTCCTTGGATATGCCGGTTGCTCGGGGCGGTCCCGACGGAGGCCCTCGCCTCCCCGGTCCGTGACCCAAGAAGGGCAAGCATGCTGATCTGCATGGCTGGTTCCTCCTTTATGTAGACGACCATGCAAAGAAGGGACAACCGAGGAGGCAGGTTACTGATGCGGGCTCCCGCACGCCCATGACTACCCGACGGGCTGTTTTTCATCTCCGATGCCCGCATTGCAGCATGAACGAATGTGCCTCGACATCTCTGCTGGCATGGTACGACTGGGATCGCACCTCGACGCATCCTTGCGCATACTGCCTTCCAAGTTTCGAAACCGGGAAGGAAAGTGTATGTGAGCGACGATATCGGCGCCGATTCGACGCTCGAGAGGGAGATTGCGCCGATTCTATCCATCGGGGATGCATTCCCGAAGATTCTCATCACTCGCACGAGGCATGAGCCCCATACCCGGGAGGGCGTGCTCGTGCTGAATTTCGCGAGGTGGCTGCTTGGCGGGTAGGGTTCTGAACGTCGCATTGGGATATCGCGCGACAGGGCACGCAGGGCTGTTTGTGCCCGCACGGGAAACGCCGTCGCCATGCGGGCGGCCTGTCGTGTCCGATTAGCCTTTTGCTAAACAGGCTTACGCCAACTCATGGGCAAGCCACCTGAGACTATTCACTTTGCTTATCGTTGACAAAGACCTGTGGCCTGCGGTTTTGTGAACGGCTCGTAAGCCACCCGCGTCGACTCACTTACTGTTGAAGCTGGTGGTTTGCAGGCTCAAAGGCGGTTGAGTTTCAAAACGGGCGTTTTTCGGCGATATCGAGCCTCCAAAGGCGGCTCTCCGTGCCCCTTGGGACAAAAATAAAAACTCAATACTCTGAGTTTGAAAATGGTTTTTGAAGTTGTCCCAGCTTTTGTCCCCGAAGCCGATGAAACGCGACGTCGCGTCATTCAGCGGCACTCACTTCGAGATGCCGCCGAAAACTGGGTGCAACTGGAGTGACGAGACGGCAAAACTATAACCACCGAGTGGGAATAAGCGATATTCGTTGATTTCAAGCCTCCGAACTGCGACAACAGGTCGGAGGCTTCTTATTTTGCAACCTCTGTGCAACCTTTGCGGTTTCGCGCCCCGTGAACAGGGAGCGTAGCACTGTTCACGTCTGAGCCGATGTCGGCATCGATCATTGCCCGCGCTGCTTCTGCTTGCGCTTCAGCTTCCGCTGCTCGAAGCACGTCGCCCGGAGTTCCCCGCCAGAGGAGAGCTGACCGTTCCTTGCGAAACCGCGAGACCAGCTATATCCGCTTGCTGCGGGCTTGCTTGAGCCAGTTCCTCTTGAAAGGGCCTATACCTCCGAAGAACTTGTTGTACGTCTCACCGTTCTCCTTGGCTTCGTACTTGACCAAGGCAAGTTCGATAGCGCAGAGGTAATCCGCCACTTGCTCGAGGCGGTAGTCGGTCATCGAGGTCTTGCGGCGTCGGACGACCCCTTTTGAGAGGATTTTGCCCACCGAGCGGTCGAGCGCCTGCTTGACAATGTCCTGACCGTTGTCGTAATAGACCTTCACATCGTCGAAGGACTGGAAGAAGCCCAGGTGTTCAATCATGGCGGAGGAGATGTCGCGCCCCATGCGCTCCATTAGCCTTGCCGGGTCTTCGAACTGGCTGCGGCGGTAGACGAACGTGATATAGGAAATGGGAAGTTTGCGGACGAACGAGGAGAAGTAGGCGAGCATCACCTTGCGCTGCTCGATGTTAAGAAACTCATAATCCTTGCGCCCGTTCATGAGGGGCTCGGAGTGGAACGGGATATTGGGGAGGTCGGCCCTGGCGAGTTTTGACTCATAGCCCGTGACCGCTTCGGCGATACTGTCTGCCTGATCGTGAAAGACGAGTGTGAGCAGGTAGTAGCGAGCTTTGCCGCCGCGGTCGCCGCTCTCGTCGACAAAGATGCTGAGCTCCTTGGCCAATGGGGACTCCTAATGGAATGGATAAAAAAATAGCCGGGGGACTCCCCCGGCACTTGGAGGTAGCTCAATGAGCCACCAACAACCTTATAGCATGCGCTGACAGTGAATACAAGAGGGGAGCGGGATGAAGCTGCTGTTGATAGTGCCCCTGAAATAGATTTGCAGCTTCTTCAAGATTACGGAACACGAGAATTGATCGTCGGAGCTGGCTTGCGATAACAACCCGAAGCTTGCCTTTGTCTGTCCGAACCTGATTCAGAGGCGCAGTGACACCATCCACGAAGGCGTGCCTGAGCTCCTTTCGTCTCGAGGCTCCCTCACGTGCCCGGCCGCGGGCGGCTCCCGGGGCGGTCGCCGCCGTCATTTCCGGCCGCTCCTCGACTCGATGTAGGCGTCCACGGACGCCCTCGAAACCAGGAGCTTCCTGCCGAGCCTGTACGAGTCGATCTCCCCCGACCAGATGAGGTCGTACGTCTTGTTTCGGCCCGCCCTCATGTACTCCTGCATCTCGATCACCGTCATCCATTCGTCGCGATTCTGGTCGTCCTTGGGCGCGGCGCATTCAACTGTGCGTGCCATGGTTCCTCCAATCTTCCCGTGCGGCACCGCGCGAGGACACCGCACGACACCGTGTGCCTTTTCGTCTGCGCGACGATTGAACCGGCTGATGGCGATTAGTGAGCACGGCGCGAGTGGAGATGGGTCGAGGTGGGTCGAGCTGGTCGGGCCTCCACGAAACGGCCATGAGCCGCGTGCCTTAGCCGCGAACCGGCTATAGCTCGGAACTCTCTTAGCACGGACTCCCTGATTGCCTTCTGCGAAATTTGATCCTCTGGCTGGTCGACGATATAAATGCCGTCTCCCATGCTGTTGTCGGCCATGAGGGCGAAATACATCTGCGCGTTATATCCCTGCGAGAGCTCATCGTAGGCGTCATCGCTGTTAGCGCCGGGCGATTTTAGCCGCTAATAGTCAACCGATTTTGACCAATCCCGGTCACCGAATAATGGCCACCGTGCCTCCCCGCCGCCACTACGCTGGTGGCGCCAACACGCCGCCCTCGACAGGCTGCTCGACAAGGCGTCGGTGTTCGTGATGCGGGGCCCGAGCTACCGCGGCAGGGGGCTCGACACGTACTCGGTGGAGGCCGTCCCCCAGGCGGTGAAGGTGAGGGGGATCCAGCCCGAGGGGATGTAGGAATGCGATAGGAAAGTCATAGATGCGGGCGTGTTGGCCAAAATGGGTCGGCCGGGATTGGTCAATCTCGGCCGACTATATTTGGCTAAATTTTTCCGACACTAACATCGCCCTCGCGAATGATTGATTTAGCGGGTTTTAGCTTTGCGTCGAGCGCATTTTCAAACTTAGAGGTGAGCACCGACAGGGGAGCTTCCTCGTCATCTGGGTAATTGTTGATGGCATCGATGACGGTCTCGTAGCTAGAAGTGAGGGTATCGATGGACTTGCTCTTTCCGATCAGGCCGTCGATAAGTGAAGCGAGTAATTTCGGCGTGATTTCACTGACCCCAAGCTGCAAACAAATTGCAGCTCCCCAACAGGATTCGTCCTTGGATCAATTGGCGTGGACTCAAAATCAAAAGCGAAGTCTCGTAGACGCTGCTCGCACATAACGGCCCTTGCTATTGAATTGCCGATACGGTCTATTGAACGCCGGTACTCACCTTGGGCCTTTTGTGCGTCACCGACAATTTGGCTTTGGGCGGTTTCGCGCTTAGTAACAGCCTCTTCGACTTTGTTGGCGATGCGGGCATCAAGGTTGATTCTATTAACAACCGCTTGATGACGTTTTATGATACGCGCGAGCGCATCTAGAGTATGCTTTCCAAATAGCAGAGCAAATCTTCTTTCACAAGCGGTTCACAGTGACTAAGAATACAATACTTGCAATCTGTTGATTGAATCATACACATCAAAGATTTTAACTTGTCCTTGTCCATATATCCATCATTAAAGAAATCCTCACTGGTAGAATCCCCTAAAAAAAGAACTTTTTCTTCCGGTACATAAACACAAACAGTATCTTCTGAATGCGGCGAAACCGTATGAAAAATCTGAGCAGTGATGCCACCTAAGTCCAAGGTTAACTTATCGGAAAAAGATACATCAGACAGCACAATGGTCAGTTTATCCTGTCCGTAATATTCTTTCCTAAAATGAACATCTTCTTTTTTCAGGATTTCGATATAGCTGGGGTCCACTGCCTGTTTCTGCTGGTCTTTGAGAAACCCGTTTGTCCTGTCGTGGGCAATACTGATTCCATTGATGGCGTGCATCCCAAAGGTGTGGTCATAATGCCAGTGTGTGATAACCGTAAAATCCGGCTTGTTAAAATGTTCCACTTCAATTGCCCTGTAAAAATCCTGAACATGAGAAGCCGAATATCCGGCGTCGACTGCCAGAGAGAATTTATCTCCTTTGAGATAGGCTAATATTGGTCTGTCCACTTCGGGATCATGTTCTAAAAAATAGATTCGGTTGGTTAATTGATTCAATCCCATTTTTTGTCCCACCTTTCGGGCAATAAGTCTTTTAATGTAACTTCTCTGCCGTTATCAATGGCAACAATCGCATTTTCGTTTTCTATGTCTAACTGTGAAATCAATTCTCTGCATCTCCCACAAGGCGGCAGGATGCTGCCATCTTCATAGACAGCTACAATTTTTTTGATCTTCGTTTCCCCGTTCTTCAACATCTCAGCAATAGCTGCCTGTTCTGCACACATACCAATAGAACAGGGCACATCAATACATATGCCTGTATAAACAGCACCGCTTACCGTTTCCAAAGCACAAGCCACATGGCCCGCCTTCCCATTTTTCTTTAATTTAATGGGATTGATTGTATCTGTGGCAATATCATATAAATCTCTCATCATTACCTCTTTATTTGTGGTTTATTATGTTGTAAGTTGTTTCAATATTTAAGTATTTATATATCTATTCCTCCGCTTGTTCCATCATCTTTTTTTGCCAGTACTTGAAACTGCTTGGTGGTTTCCTCGTTGAATCTGGCCGATTGGAGTCGTCTCATTGCCTGTAGCTCTTCGAGCCCAATCGCGAAATAGCTGCCTCCAATGCGGCTTTATAGCCCTCTGATACTGCTTCGTAATTTCGGAAAAAGGCGGAATCGCTTTCGCAATTCCGCCCCGCGAACCTGAGGGTTTCTAACTGGAGCCTATTATGCAGCTAAGTGACATCTATCAACCCTCCGCGCGTGACAGACCCCATTGTCGGTAAACGCTCCGCCAAGGGCTGATTGCCTCTCTAGACGAGCTTCTTGCGCGTCTCCTTCAGTATGCCCTTCTTGAAATCGGACCATTTGCCGAAGAACTTCTCGTCCGTCGCGGTGGCCGCATGCTCCGTGTATTTGATCGCCGTGAGCTCCATGGTGCAGATGTAGTCTGCCGCCTGCGAAAGCCGGTACTCGGAGGGCTGCGCCGACCGGTAGACGACGGCGTCCTTCGACAGCGCGTACTCGACCGCGCGATGGAGGGACTCGGCGATGGAGTGCCGGCCGTTGTCGTAGTAGACCTTGACCATATCGTAGGATTGCAGCTCCGCGAGGTTGTCGAACAGGAAGTTCACGAGGTCCCTCCGCATCGTCCCCGCGAGCTTGTCGAGCGAGGCGAACTGTTTGGTCGCGTATGCGAAGGTATGGTACTTCACGGGCATGTGGCGGAAGAAGACTCGGAACGAGCCGAGCAGCATCTTGCGCGTTCTCAGGTCGAGTCCGGAGTACTGGTCCTTGCCGTTCATGAGCGGCGACGCATGGAAGGGTATGTCCGGGAGCCCCTTGGCGCGAAGGGCGCCCTCGTATGCCGCGATCGAATCCGCGATGCTCTCGGATTGGTCGTGCATGACGATGGTAAGCAGGTAGTGGCGGTCGGAGAGGCCGTCGCTTCCCGACTCGTCGACGAAGATGCTGAGTTCTCGCATTGTTTTCCTGAATAAGAAAAAAGCCGGGGAAAACGTCCCCGGCACTTGGAAGCCTTCCTAACGGAAAACCAATTACCTTATATCATGTACTGCCTGAAAATTCAAGGGAGCTCGAAGCGTTGACGGCGTAAAGTTGATGGGAGCTCAGATTCTCCTATCCAGGTTCGCCATGCCCTTGCGAAGGGCGTAGGCCTTGCCGGCGTCCATCCTGCCCGTATCCGCCTGGTGCGGCGGAAGATAGCCGGAGCCGGCCGTCTGCGGTATTGTACCAGCATCTTCCAGGTCGGGTTCGACGGGGGGGACACCCGTGGGGGAATTAGACGAGGCGCTCGCCCTCCTGGCCGACGAGGCCGGCGGGGGGCGACGAGTACGGCGACGTGTATTCTCCAGACTGGCCCGATCGGGGCTCCACAAACCGAGAAGAGGACCCCTTCCCCAAATGGCTCGAAGTGGGCCTGCTCGTGCTGACGGTCTGCCATGCGATATTCCAGGGCGGTCTCTACTGCAAGTGGTTCTTCTAGCCCCGCTGCGCATGCCTGAAGCGTAAAAAAATAGGGCAGAGTCGCTTGCGCAAGTCCGCCCCTAAAACCGTGAAGGTTTTGCTATCTGCAGGCTATTCTACCAACCCGAGCGATTCTGTCAACCTGCGAAGAAACTCGAGCGCGGAGCGAGCTGCGGCGTCGGGCCCCTTGTCGGGCAGCGCCTCGGTTTCGCCGTCGGCCCTGGCGAACATCTCGGCGAGCTCGGATGCGGCGCGCGAGCGCGAGGAGCCCTCGGGTACCAAGCCGGAGTGCGCCACGAGCACGGTCGCGACCTCCTGCATGGCCGTATTCCCCATCCACTTCCTCCTGGTCGCCTTGGGAATTCCCACGGCGGCGACCCTTCGGGAGACACCGCTGGACGCCGAGCCCCGGGCGGCGCCCCTCTCGGCGAAGCAGTTGATCAGGCACGAGCCGTGCGCGGCGCAGTTGCGGACGGACTTCACGCGCTTGAGGTCGTAGTGGGAGGCCTCGAGGCGCCTGTCGTCCCATCGCCTGGCGCAGAAGCGCACGAAGTCGATGAGGGTGCCGAACGAGGTGAGCTCAAGGAAGGCCCAGGCGGGCATGTCGCCGGAGTACTTCGCGTAGAGGCTCGAGCTGTAGGGGCTGCGGCCGCTCATCTTGAGCTCGCGCAGGCGGTACTCCCTGTTTGCAGTGGTAAGCGATGCCATATAGTCCGCCACGATGGCGTAGCCGTCCTCTCCGCGGTCCTCCATCTCGCGAAGCAGTGTCACCTTCTGGAAATGCTCGATGTCGAGCGTCATGCCGAGCAGGGCGTGGCGCAGCTCCTGGTCGAGCGCCGCGAGCAGGCGCAGCTGGCCGAAGTCGAGGTCTACGTAGCGGCCGTCGCGCGGGCCTCCCTCGTATTTCGAGAAGAGTTTGCGGTAGGATGCGAGCTTGAAGAAGTTGCACTTGTCACGCAGGTAGTCCGCGGCCTCTTCCTCGGAACACAGCTCGAAGGCTACGCCCTTCTGCTTGAGGTGCTCTATCTGCTGCTCGATCGTGAGGATCGGCTTCCTATCGTGGGGTTCGGCCATGCTCGGTCTCCTGTCATAAAAAGTATTGCCTATTTTACCAGCATGTTCTCGACATTCGATGGAGGCCTCATCGTCGACTCATGGGCAAGCCGCCTGATACGACTCCCTTTCCCTGTCAGCAGCGCAGTCGCCTGACCTGCGGCTTTGGAATCGCGTTGGAAGCCGCCCGCGACCAATCATTTGCAGTTGTTGCGAGTGGCTTGCGCGTGATGCTGCGGTTGAGTTTCAGAAACGGGCGATTCCGCCCAATCGGGCACCCGAATCACGGCCGGAAGCTCCTTTGGGACAAAAACAAAAACTCAATGCCCTGAGTTTGAAAAAAAGTTTTGAGGTTGTCCCAACTTTTGTCCACGAAGCCGACGAAACGCGACATCGCGTCATTCGGCGGCACGCGTTCCGTGTCGATGCCGAAAACTGGGTGCAACTGGAATGACGGGACGACAGAACCGAAGCCATCGAGTGGGAATAGAAAATACCTTAGTTATGGGGGTATAAATTGGATTTCCTTTAGGATGCACCCCCATAACTATATGAATTGACCTGCTGACTCCAATGAAGATTGGTGGGTAACTGCCAGGGGTGGCGGCCCAGCGAGTGTTGTTTTGCGAGCTATGCGCATTGAAAGCAACCTTTCGTGGTATAAACTACTTGCCGGAAGCCGCGGCTTTCAGAGTACGGCTTACGTGTACGTTTAACCTCCGTGGGCGACGGGGTGCCGCAAGGCGTAGAATATCGCCCACCTGTAGGGGCCTGCAGCGATGCGGGCCCCGCTTCGTATGAAGGGGGCGTAACCGATGAAGATCGTATCCATCTCCCAGGACTTCTTCGACCTCGTCGAGGGCGACCGCGAGCTCATGCTTAAGCACAATCTCCCCTGCATCGTGGTGGTGAGGCTGCGTTTCCGCGGGAAGCGCAGGGACTTCGCCGTGCCGCTGCGTTCCAACATCGCCCCCAACGTGCCCAAAGACCAGTACTTTGCGTTGCCACCCCGCCCCACGACGCGCCCCGGCTGCCGCCACGGCATCCACTACATCAAGATGTTCCCCATAACCAAGTCCTACCAGCGTCGCTTCAGGACCGAGGGCTCGGCCTACTACGAGACGCTCCAGCGCATCATCGACGGCAACACCAAGCGCATTGTCTCCGAGTGCCAGGCGTACCTCGACCGCTACGAGCGCGAAGGAAGGCCCCGCTTCGCCGTCGACATCGACCGCATCGTGGGCCTGCTGGAGGGCGAGAAGTAGGGCACCTCGGCTCAATCCCGAGCCATGCGGAACCGCTTCACATTTTTGAACGCCGCGCGCCCCAAATACCCGAGAAACAGGCTATGAGGTGCGGCGGCGCACTCGTGCCTGCGCGCAGCCATCTCCATCAGCGTCTACGGTGCGCTACAACATCGCGGGCAAACCGCCTGACAAGCCGAGCTTTCTGATCGTTCCGTCTATGAGCTACGTTGCCGTGCGGGGCAAGGGCGATCCCAATGCCGAAGGCGGCGCGTAGCAGAACGCGTTGCCGATGCCCTATGGCGTCGCCTATACCATCAAGATGTCGAAAAACGGCCCGCGAGAGATCGAAGGCTATTTCGACTTCGTCGTGCCTCCGCTCGAGGGCTTCTGGTGGCAAGACCACACCGATGGCGGGATCGATTACGCGCGGAAGGACGACTTCAACCTCATCTCATGCATCCGCCTGCCCGATTTCGTCACTCGCGAGGACTTCGACTGGGCCGTCTCGGAAGCCGCTGCCAAGAAGAAGCTGGACTTCTCGTCGGTCGAGCTGCTGAGGGTCGACGAGGGTCTTTGCATTCAGCGCATGCATACCGGGCCTTACAACGACGAACCGGCGACCATAGACGCCATGCGCACATTTGCAGCGGAACGGGGCTACGCCCCCGACTTCTCCGAAGCCTGTCTGCATCACGAGATTTACCTCTCCGACCCGCGCAAGTGCGCGCCGGAGAAGCTCAAGACCGTGATCCGTCATCCCATAAAGTTGATTTAGCGAAGCGAGTGACGCCGATCGCTTCGGCTTTTGGGCGCTCGCCGTGGCGTGGGCGGCAGCGGGACGTGCCCTGCGACCGGTGGCGGAGGCCGAGGCGCGGGAGCGCGCGTTCGTTTGCACCGCCTCGCACGACCTCGTCACCCCGCTCATGGCGGTGACCGCGAACTACGACGTGCTTGAAGCGGAGGCATCCGATCAGACCGGCCTTGCGTCCTGGGTCGCCAACATCCGTGCAGCGGCGGACGAGATGGCGACTCGCATTGCTGACATGCTCATGCACATGGGCGGCGACTAGCCAGGGCGAGCCCTGCAACGGGCATTATTATCCGGGAAGCGTTTGATTGCGAGACACGCCGGTGTGAGGGCCTGAGTCGTCAGGCCCCGCACAGGGGGACCGCGATGGTGGCCACCGCGCCGCCCGAGGGGCTGTTGGCGAGCGAGACGGAACCCCCATGGGCGCTCGCGGCCTCGGAGGCGGCGTGGAGGCCAGATGCACTCCAATGTCAGGGAGATGAAGACCGTGGCGAGGACGCTCAGGAAGGAGCGGGAGGGCATCCTGAACTGGTGGAAGAGGGGCTCCACAAACTCGTTCCTGGAAGGGCTGAACCCCGTCGTCCAGTCGGTCCGCAGCGCTGCAAGGGGCTTCAGGAGCATCGCCTATTTCAGGACGATAATCTTCCTCCGGCTGGGCCGCCTGGACTTCACGGCCCAGAAGAAGCTGACATGCGCTACCCACTAGAAACGTCGAAGAGCCCATTTTTGGCCTTCGGTGGCAAATACGAGCGCTTGCCATAAAAATGAGCGACGTCTCTACCTGCAGCTTGCCAAAATCGACCTCCGATGGCAATGGTAAAAGTGTCATCGGAGGCCTGTTTTGGCGTTGGTTTTTGCCACTGGAGGTCGATTTTGGTTTTTAGGCGCCATCGGAGGCCGTTTTTGGCGCGGAGCCGGGCTTCTGCCTGTGTACGTGCGCGGGCACTGCGGGCTTTATCGCCTCCAGGAGCGGGCGATTTCCTGGTAGCGGCGCGCAGCGAGGCTGCCACGTTGCCAGATCAGGCGAAAGTCGTGCTCGACAAAGAAGTCGCTTGGGGTGATGTCGCGCAGCTCGCCCTGATCGAGCTCGCGCTCAACCGCTGCGCGGTACAAAAACGTAATGCCAGTCCCCGCCCGGACGCACAGCTTGATGGCGGGGATGCTGGCGACCTCGAACGTGCCTGCGAAGTCGTCAAGATCGAGGTCGCGCGCGGCGAGGTGCTTCTCTAGGATCTCGCGCGTGCCCGACCCCGCTTCGCGTAGGATGAGCCTGCGGTCGAGTAGGCTGGCCATGGATACCGGCTTATAGGACGCGTCGAACTCATCTGCGCTCCCAACAGCTACATAGCGCTCGCGCGATACCGGGGCGGAGTCGAAGAGGGCCCTGTTAAAGGATCCTTCTACCAAGGCGAAATCAATAGTACCGGCCTCCAGGCCTTCCACAAGCTCCTGCGTGTTGCCAACGCTCATCTGCACCATCTCGTCGGGATGTTTTGCCATATGGCGGGCGAGTACGCGGGGAATCCAATAGTCGCAGATGGTGCGCGTGCAGCCAAAACGCAGGGGAGCCTTGGCGGGCTGCTCCAGCGTTAGGGCTTTCGCTTGCGCCTTGAGCCTCGTCTCATCGTTCTCCATTGTTTCGAGCGCTCGAAACAGCATCGCCCCCGCTTGCGTGAGCTCGCCGCGCCGGCCGCCCTTGTGGAAGAGGGCGCACCCGTAATGCGCCTCGAGCTGCCGGATATGCTGCGATACGGCGGGCTGGGTGATATGGAGCTCCGCTGCCGCCTGCGTGAAGCTGCCCAGCCTGCAGACCGTCAAGAACGTATGGGTGCGGTAATCCAGCACGTTGACTCCTATGCTCAAGAATCATCTATAACATCGTCCATATATAACAAATACTTATAGAGTGATAACCAATAGGGTGAAAAGAATTATAAGCCAAGGTAGTACTATCGCTATGCATTCAATCTTGGCTGTTTGCCGAGAGAGATTTGGGTTTATGTCGTAGGCGGCGGAGCGGTTCCGCGCATGCAGGGACGGCGCGTATAGAGAGGAAGAAGATATGGCGGAAAGAACGTGGGACAAGGTTCAAGATAGCTGGAGGGGCGTGGCGCTATGCCTGCTTATCGCTCTGCCGGCATGGTTTTTGGGCAAGCGCTTCGACGTGATCGGCGGGCCGGTCTTCGCCATCCTCATCGGTATGGTGCTGGCGCTGTTTATTAAGGACGACGCGGCGTTGCCGTTTGCGCCCGGTATCAAGTTCACCTCTAAGAAGATCTTGCAGTACGCGGTTATCCTGTTGGGCTTTGGCCTCAACCTTTCCCAGATCGCGCGCGTGGGCGCCCGTTCGCTGCCCATTATCGTGGCGACTATCACCACGTCGCTGGTGATTTCTTTCGCCCTGCATCGCGCCCTCAAGATCCCCACCAAGATTTCCACTCTGGTGGGCGTGGGGTCGTCAATCTGCGGCGGCTCGGCAATCGCGGCGACCGCTCCGGTTATCGATGCGGACGATGAGGAGATCGCGCAGGCCATCAGCGTCATCTTCTTGTTCAACATCATCGCCGCGCTTATTTTCCCGGCTCTTGGCGGCATGCTTGGCCTTTCAAACGAGGGCTTTGGCCTGTTTGCCGGCACCGCCGTCAACGACACCTCGTCCGTAACCGCCGCCGCTGCCGCGTGGGACGGCATACACCCTGGCGCCAATACGTTGGACGAGGCGACCATTGTGAAGCTCACCCGCACGCTCGCCATCATCCCCATCACGCTGGCGCTGGCATTTTGGCAGGTTCACAAGGCCAAGCGCGCCGCCGCGAACGGCGAGGGCGGCGAAGCTGCGGGCACGTTCGATATCAAGAAGATCTTCCCCTTCTTTATCCTCTTCTTTGTGCTTGCCAGCGTGATCACCACGGTCTTCGCGCTACCTGCGGGCGTGACCGCGCCCATAAAGGAGCTCTCCAAGTTCTTCATTGTTATGGCTATGGCGGCGATTGGTTTCAACACCAATATAGTCAAGCTGGTTAAGACGGGCGGCAAACCCATCTTTATGGGTCTGTGCTGCTGGATCGGCATCGCTCTGGTGAGCCTGGGCATGCAGCATCTGCTTGGCATTTGGTAGGCTATTGTCTTTAAAAGGAAAAAAGCATCGCGCGTTCTGCGCCTCGAAATCTCAGAAGGGGTTTCGAGGCGTTTTTTAGGGCGGCGGATTAGCATTCTGAGTGCAACGGCATGGGGCCTGCTCACGAGCGTGGCGCACTCCCGGGGGCTACGATGTTGGCTGTCTAGGTCAACGTCGGAGCGAGGGGACATGCGCCGCTACAGGCATCTTAGCGCCGAGGAGCGCGACAGGATAGCGGAGATGCACGCGAGGCATGAGGGGGTCTCGGCTATCGCCGCTGCGATAGGCAGGAACAAGTCCACGGTGAGCAGGGAGATCGCCAGGAACGGCCGGAACGGGCGCTACGGGGCCATCGCCGCCCAGTCGCGCTCCGACGCCCGCCGCAAGGCCTGCAGGCCCCGCAAGAGGCTCTCCGACCCGGCCCTCGCGGCCGAGGTGCGCAGGCGCATCGTCGACGACCGCCGGTCGCCCGAGCAGATAGACGGCAGGTCCCGCCTCGAGCGCGGCGGGCGCTGCGTCGTGAGCTTCTCCACCATCTACCGTGCCGTGAACGCCGGCGAGCCCGCCTATTCCGAAGGGGGCATACGGGCGGTATCCGCCCGCTATGATTCTCGTAGTTCATCTTGACCACGGGTTCATTTTAAGTAAGCAGTGCAGCTATGAGCTGAGGATAAAGCGCCACAGTGTGCCCCGCGCTCTCGACTTCTCGGTAGAAACGTGAGCCTTTGGTCAATGCATCTCAAGATTGAGCGATGGTTCCGCTTTTGATTTGGTGGCATGACGGAGTGCGACGGCATGGCATTGTCGCATCGCTGTGCTGTCGCAGCGCCAGACGTCTTCGTGGCCGCCGTTCAGCCCTCGTCGAGCTCCTTCAGCCGGAAGAGGCAGCGGTCCAGAAACCCGCTCCTGGCTTGCGCGGCAAGGAGTCCGTCGCAGAAGCGGTCGCCACGAACGCACCACGTGATGCATGCACGTATCAGGTCAATGTCCCCATGGTCGATGTCGCAGCTGTCTATGCCTTCCGAGGTGTCGATGCCATGGCGTTCAAGCGTCTCGAAGTAGCTGGTGTCCGCGAACCCGTCCAGTTCATAGAAATCGTCGACGAAATCCTCGAGTCCGAGCGTCCCGCCCCCAAGCTCGACATTCATGTTTCTGTCCTCCAGCTTGCCAGCGTGCTTGGTTAGTCTTTCGAACATGTTCGCTCCTTAGCTCAAAAGTCCGTTGTCGCCCAGGTAGTCCACGAAGGCATCGATGATCTGAGCCGTGCGAGTCGCGATGTCTATTTCGGTGAAGTCTCCCATGACTTGTGTCAGGCGCTTGAGTTCCGCGATCTTTGTTCCGGCTTTGCGCTTGCCATTGCCGTCGGTGTATCCCTCATAGTACTTGCGTTTATCGCAGAATCTGTAGTCGGCCGCGCGGATGTTTACACGCTTCTCGAGCAGCGCCTTGTTACCCAGCGCCTCCAGGTTGGATTGGTCGACGAGCGGGTCTACCTCGTTGCGCTTCTTGGCATAGATGTGCTCAATTTCGAGCGTAGTGTCTAGGTCCATGAGTGGTTGATCTGGGTCTGCGTACGCCCACCAAGTGAGCATGGACTTCGTTACAGGCCTGCCGTTGGTGAACACGTAGGTTCGGAATCGCTCAGCAATATTTGCGCGATTGAAGTGGTGGTTGGGAAACTCCACCGGGCGGTGCTCCACGATGTTGATCATCTCGGGATACACTGGCGAACGCAGCGCATTTACGCCGGGACGCTCAATGGCGTAGGCGAGAACGAATGCCGTGATCTTGTTTAGAAAGCCGTAGAGTGCCTCGTCATCGAGGACACTTTTGCTGTCGCGGTTGGCAAGGAACCAGACGCTTAGCAGATAGGTCCACATGCCGTTGGGGGCGTAGTTCAGCACGAAGAGCCTGCGGAGCACGCGCTCGCTGAACCCTTCCTGCGCGTCGACGCGTTTCCAGAAGCCGAGCAGCGCCTCGAGATCGTCGAGCGTGGCGTCCTCCTTGAGCATGGCGTAGCCATCGGCACCGAAGAAGTCGCGCAACGATGCGGTGGTCGTGTCGCGGATGCCTTTCTTCGCGCGGCGGTAGTACATATAGCGCGTAAATAGCTCATCGGTTGGTGTACCGCGCATGGGCCGGAAGATAGCGTTCGCTCCCTCCTCGAGCGCCTTCCAGCGACGGATGAACTCGTCCTTGCGCCCCGTGTCGGAATAATGCTTGTAGAACTGGCTCTTGAAGATGTCGGCATCCGAGAGAGGCAACCCTCGGTCGTTTAGAGTCGAGAAGATGCGTAGCGCGGTGTCCTGCGACTCCGCTTCAATGGGTAACAGTATCACATTGTTGATGACGCGTGTGGCCATGTAGACGGTGTAGGTGGGCCACTCGCTCACCAGTTGTTCAATTTTCCTCTGGAAGAAAGCGAAGTTGCGGGCATAAGCGCTCTTCCAGCCATCGCCTACGTTGCCCTCTCGTAAAATCTCGAGGAATTCATTCTTGTCGTTGTCCGATGCAACCTCGGAGTCGATCTTGAGGCGCTCCATGTCGGGCTCGTCGAACTCGTCGGTTTTCCATACACAACGGGCGATTGCCTCGCGCATCTTCACAGACTGCTTATCCTTCATGTTGGTGAACTTGTCGTAGAACGCGCGGAGCAGCAGCATGATGGTGGTGAGGCGCTGCTGGCCGTCAATGATCTCAAGTTGGCCAGAGAGGTTCTTAAAGGTGACGATGGGCCCTAGAAAGTATTCGTCGTTTTCGCTGTCGAAACGCTCGTAGTCATCGCCTGGAAAAGCGAACGAGAACAGGTCATCCCACAGCGTTGCGCATTCATCCTCGCCCCAGGCGTAGGGCCTCTGGTAGTCGGGGATGAGGAAGTCTGATCGCTTATCGGTGAGAAGATCGCGAATCGATCGCTGGTCGATGTTGAGCTTGGACATGAGCTGTACCTTCCGCGCAGGAACAATCAAGATGACACGGATTATATCGCCGAAGTCGTCATTCGCTCCATTGCTGAGAGTTATTGAATCTAGCAACCTCTGGCCAACCCTTACGGTTTCATGTCGTGATCCATATCGGCGCTGATCAATGCCCGTGATGCTTCTGCTTGCACCTTCTTTGGAGGGCACGAACGAGAGATGCGGTCTACAGACGATTGAATAGCTCCATTCGTTTTGGTTACAAGAAAACATGCCGTGCGCCTGCGGCATGAAGGAGGGAGATTCCTATGAATATCGTTATATTGAGCGGCAGCCCGCGTAAGGGCGCCAATACCGACACCATGGTCGAGGCGTTTGCCGAGACCGCGCGCGAGGCCGGCCATACGGTCAAGGTCATCCGCGTTGCCAGCAAAAAGATCGCCGGTTGCCTGGGATGCCAGTACTGCTTTACCCATGAGGGCACCTGTGTGCAGAAGGATGACATGACCGACGTGATCGAGTCGCTGAAAGATGCCAACATGGTCGTCTTCGCTTCGCCTATCTACTGGTTTGATATCACTGCGCAGGAGAAGGCCGCCATCGACCGCCTGTACGCCTTCGGTGCCACGGGATTCCCGTTCACCAAGACGGCTCTTTTGCTCGATAGCCACAGCGAGGGCGTCTATGATGCGGCGATCGCTATGTACAAGTCAGCCTGCGCGTACTGCAAGTGGGAGGACCAGGGCATTGTCACCATTAGCGGCATGACCGAGCGCGACAGCATGGCCTCCTCGCCCAAGCTGGAAGAGGTGCGAGAGCTCGCTCGCAAGCTCGCCTAAGGGCTCGAAGAGCGCATGGCAATCAACACTAGTGGAAATGCTTGCTGTCCTTACCAAGAGGATTGCTGATTGCCATGCATTGAAGTCCTTGCGGACAATCTTGGCGCGCCAGGAGACCTTCTCGTTCAAGAATTCCCTGAACGCGGGGATGTCGAAGCCGACGAGGCCACGTCCACGTTCCCCGATAACGCCGTCCTCGAGGAGGCGGCGTTTGTATTGGCTTGCGTAGTTGCTGGCGACGCCCATACGCTTGGCAATTTCTGAGACCCTGCTGGGGCCAGAATCGGGCAGAAGACTGTGAGTGAAAAGCAGGAGTAGCGCTCCCGATTTTGACCAATTAACGTTTGTACGAGATAATAGACTCCATAACGGGAGGCGATTGTATGTACATCGAGCGCGAAATTGAACAGACGATAGATTCGATGCTGGGACAGGGAAAAGTTGTCTTGGTGACCGGAGCGCGCCAAGTTGGGAAGACGACGGTTCTCAAGCAACATCTAGGCGACCGATTCGACTATGTTTCGATGGAGAACCCGCGGGATTATCTTCTTGCAAAAGAGGACGCCGCCCTGTTTTTCGAGTCTCATGATCTGCCGATCATCATTGATGAGATTCAGCGAGTGCCTGAGCTTTTTTCTCCGGTGAAGTGGGTTGTCGATCAATCAGAGGAGAAGGGCCGAATCGTCCTCACGGGATCCCAGACATATCACCTTATGAAAGGGGTGAGCGAATCCTTGGCGGGGAGGATTAGAATTCTGGAGATGCCCTCTTTAAGCTTGCGCGAACTCGTTGGTGGTCCCCAGGGCCCTCGTCCGTATATCCCCAAAAAGGTTTCCTTGGCCTCTAAGATGTCTTCGGGAAATATTTGGAACATCATCCATAGGGGTTCGATGCCCGAACTGCAAGACCCAACTATCGATTGGGACTCCTATTATTCCGACTACGTTGCCTCATATCTCGAACGCGATGTTCGCGATCTTGTAAACGTAAAGGATGAGGCGAAGTTCTACAGCTTTATGGTCGCGTGCGCAGCGAGAACGGGGCAACTGTTAAATGCCACCGATATTGGAAACACCGTTGACGTCGACCGTAAGACGGTGAAGGCTTGGCTCTCGGTTTTGCAGGCGTCGAACATCGTTCGGATTGTCGAGCCCTTTTGGCCTAATGTCGATAAGCGTCTGACCAAGACCCCTAAGATATTCTTTATGGATACAGGTCTTGTTTGTCATCTAACGAGGTGGATAACGCCGGAGCAATTGCGCAATGGGGCCGCGGCGGGGCATATATTTGAGACGTTCGTTGTCTCGGAAATTTTGAAGAGCTTTATGAACACGGGGAAGAGCCTTCGCGACGTATGGTTCTATCGAGACCAAAAGAAGCGCGAAATTGATTTGCTCATCCAAGAGGGCCATATTCTCCATCCCGTCGAGGTGAAGATGTCGGCCACGGTGGGCAAAGATGCGGTGAAGAATTTTTCCTGTCTCGAGGGTCTGACCGGCTATGAAATTGGGTTTGGACACGTTGTCTGCCAAACCCCGGATCCATACCTTATTACCAAGGATGTCCAAGCGATTCCCGTGTGGGGCATATGATATACGTTGCAACGAGCGGGGCCCGGAGCGCGATGTTGCTGCGTTCCGGGCCCCACCGTTTTAAGAGCTTATGGCGGTTCTGCCGTTGTTTTAGTCAAACAGGCTCGGCATGTCGTTTTCCTTCATGAGGGCACCGGCAGAGGGGAGGCTCTGCGCAGTGAACTTTTCGGCCGAGACACCGGCACCAAGAATCTCTTCGGTCGTGCCGACGGTGGTGACCGAGCGGCCCTTCTTGGCCGTGAAAGCCTGGACGCCCTGCGTGTTGGTGGTCGTCTTGGTCTTAAGCAGCGACGTGTTGAAGTTCATCAAACGATAGTCGCTCGAGACCAGCGCGATGTCGCGATCTTCCTTGAGCACCTGCGCATACAGCAGCTTACTGCCGCCGTAGATGGCGTTCTTAAGGCGCTTGCGGTTGGTCTTGGTGACGTATCCGGCAAGTGCGACGCGCACCACGCGGCCGTTCTCAAAGACAAACAGTACGTCGGCTTTGTAATCCTCGGGGTCGATGACCCAGAGCACGCTCTCGTCGGGTTCCATTTCGAGGTCGGTCGGCAGGTATGAGCCCAGCTGGGCCGACTTGGTATCCTCAAACGCCGCAACCTTGCACTTGTATACCTGGCTCTTGTTGGTAAAGACCAGCAGCTCGTGAGTGTTGGAGGACGGGAACTCGATAAAGGGTTTGTCGCCGTCCTTGTACTTGAGTGTGGTCGCCTTCTTGAGCACGCGGTCCGTCATCTTCTTAAGGTAGCCATCGCGCGAGAGCATGATAGTGACCGGGTACTCCTCGACCTCGGGCTCCAAGCTTACTTCGATAACCTCATGGGGCTCGATCCTGCCCGTGCGGCGCGGCATCACGTACTTCTTGTTGACCGCGGCCAGCTCGTCGCTGATGACCTTCTTGATGTTCTCCTCGCTGGAGAGGATCTCCTCGAGCTCGGTAATCTCGCCCTCGAGTTTTGCGATGTCCTTGGTGCGGTTGAGGATGTACTCCTCGTTGATGTTGCGGAGCTTAAGCTCGGCAACAAACTCGGCCTGGGTCTCGTCGATGTCGAAACCCTTCATAAGGTTGGGCACGACCTCGGCCTCGAGCTTGGTGCCGCGAATGATGGCGATGGCCTTGTCGATGTCGAGCAGGATCGCCTCGAGGCCGTGCAGCAGGTGCAGGCGCTCGGACTTTTTGCCCAGGTCAAAGTTAATGCGGCGACGCGTGGACTGAATGCGCCATGCGACCCACTCGTGCAGGATCTGGCGCACGCCCATAACGCGGGGGTAGCCGTCGACCAGCACGTTGAAGTTGCACGAGAACGAGTCCTGCAGCGTGGTTGAGCGGTAGAGCTTCGCCATGAGCTTATCGGGGTCGACACCGCGCTTAAGGTCGATTGCGATGCGCAGGCCCGAAAGGTCGGTCTCGTCGCGGATGTCGGCGATCTCTTTGACTTTGCCCTCTTTGGAGAGCTTGACGATGCGCTCGATGATGACATCGGTCTTGGTGGTGTAGGGAATCTCGTAGACCTCGATGATGCGCTCTTCGGGAATCCAGCGCCAGCGGGAGCGAATCTGGAAGCTGCCAAGGCCGGTCTC
Organism: Collinsella sp. AF31-11; assembly: GCF_003475605.1. Classification (NCBI taxonomy): domain Bacteria; kingdom Bacillati; phylum Actinomycetota; class Coriobacteriia; order Coriobacteriales; family Coriobacteriaceae; genus Collinsella; species Collinsella sp. AF31-11. Next base: position 146,396 of record NZ_QRQS01000003.1, on the reverse strand, counting down.
GACGATCTTCTCCATCTCCTCGCGGCGGTAGATGATCTCACCGCCGGTCGAGAAATCGGGCATGGGCATGTACTCGAGCAGGTCGCAGTCGGGGTCCTGCAAGTAGTGCATCGTGGCGGTGCAGACCTCGTTGAGGTTGAAGCCGCAGATGTCGGATGCCATGGCGACGCCGATGCCCTTATTGGCCGAGACGAGGATGTTGGGGAACGTGGTGGGCAGCAGGCGCGGCTCCTTCATGGCACCGTCGTAGCTGTCAACAAAGTCGACCGGGTCCTTGTCGATGTCCTTGAAGATCTCGGCGCTGATGGGCGCGAGTTTGGCCTCGGTATAACGCGAGGCGGCGTAGCTCAGGTCGCCCGAATAGTACTTGCCAAAGTTGCCCTTTGACTCCACGAAGGGGGCAAGCAGCGCTTCGTTGCCGGTAGCCAGGCGCACCATCGTCTCGTAGATCGCGCCGTCGCCGTGCGGGTTGAGCTTCATGGTCTGGCCCACGATGTTGGCGCTCTTCTGGCGCTCGCCCTTGAGCAGGCCCATCTTGTACATGGTGTAGAGTAGCTTGCGGTGCGAGGGCTTAAAGCCATCGATCTCGGGGAACGCACGCGACACGTTAACGCTCATGGCGTAGGGCATGTAGTTGACCTCGAGCGTCTGCGTGATCGGCTGGTCGGTGACCTCGGAGTGCAGGCCGATGACGTTCTCGGCGTTGACCTGCTTTTTCTTTGGCTGGTTCTTCGTCTTCTTCTTTGCCACGATTTCCTCTTGAACTTCTTATGGGCCGTCGTTATTGATTTGCTGCTACTGCAGATCTAGCTGGTCCAGGTATTCCTTGCCGTGCTCGGAGATATGGCGCTTACGGCCCGCCTCGTCGTTGCCCAGCAACAGGTTGAACATGGTTTCCATCTTGGTGACGTCCTCGGACTCCACCTTGATCAGGCGGCGCGTTTCGGGGTTCATGGTGGTGAGCCACATCATGTCCGGATCGTTTTCACCAAGACCCTTGGAGCGGTTGATGGAACACTTCTGGTCGCCAATCTCTTTGAGGATGCCGTTTTTCTCGAGTTCGGTGTAGGCAAAGTAGGTTTTCTCTTTGCAGTTGATCTCGTAGAGCGGCGACTCGGCGATATACACGTACCCCTCGTCGATAAGCGTGGGCACCAGGCGGTAGAGCATGGTGAGCACGAGTGTGCGGATGTGATAACCGTCGACGTCGGCATCCGTACAGATGATGACCTTGTTCCAGTTGAGGTTGTCCAAGTCGAAGGCACCAAGGTTCTTGATGCGCTTGTCCTTGATCTCCACGCCGCAGCCCAGCACGCGCATGAGGTCCATGATGATGTCGGACTTAAAGATGCGCGGATAATCCTCCTTCAGGCAGTTGAGGATCTTGCCTCGGACGGGCATAACGCCCTGGAACTCGGCATCGCGCGACGTGCGGATGGCGCCTGCTGCCGAGTCGCCCTCTACGATGTAGATCTCGCGACGGTTCTTGTCCTTGGAACGGCAGTCGATGAACTTCTGCACGCGGTTGGCCATGTCGGTCTTCTGCTGCAGATTGGTCTTAATGCTCTGACGCGTCTTCTCGGCGTTCTCGCGCGAGCGCTTGTTGATGAGTACCTGCTCCATGATCTTGTTGGCGGCGTCTTTGTTCTCGATCAAGTAGGTCGAGAGGCGCTCCTTAAAGAATGCCGTCATGGCCTGCTGGATAAAGCGGTTATTGATGGCCTTCTTGGTCTGGTTTTCGTAGGACGTCTGAGTGGAGAAGCAGTTGGTCACCAGTACCAGACAGTCCTGAACGTCTTGCCACTTAATGCCGCTCTCGTTTTTGTTGTACTTGCCTTGGCCCTTAATGTAGGCATCGATGGCGCTGGTCAGAGCACTGCGCGCGGCCTTCTCGGGCGAGCCGCCGTTCTCGAGCCATGATGAGTTGTGGTAGTACTCCTGCATCATGAAAGTGCGCGAGAAGCACATGCAAGCAGTGATTTTTACGTTGTAATCGGGCAGGTCCTCGCGATCGCGACCGCGACGATCGGCCTCAATAAAGAAGGGCTCGGTAAGGTAGTCGGTACCGACCTTCTCAAGCACGTAGTCCTCGATGCCCTTGGGATAGCAAAAATCCTCTTCGGAAAACTCGCCATCGTCACCCTCAATGCGCAGGCGGAAGGTCACGTTGGCGTTGACCACGGCCTGGCGGCGCATGGTCTCGCGATACCAGTCGTGGGGAATGCTGATCGAGGTAAAGACCTCAAGATCGGGGCGCCACTTGATAGTGGTGCCGGTGCGGTTCTCGTCGCTGGGCTCAATCTCGAGTGCCTTCTTCTTGGCGCCGACAACCTTGCCCTTCTTAAAGTGCAGGGAGTACTTGTTGCCGTCGCGCCAGACGGTGACGTCCATGTACTCGGAGGCGTACTGGGTCGCGCACGAGCCCAGGCCGTTGGTGCCGAGCGAGAAGTCGTAGTCGCCGCCCTGGTTGTTGTTGTACTTGCCGCCGGCGTAGAGCTCGCAAAAGACGAGCTCCCAGTTAAAGCGCTTCTCGGAGGGGTTCCAGTCGAGCGGGCAGCCACGGCCGTTGTCCTCTACCTGAATAGAGCCATCGCGAAAAGCGGTGAGGGTGATGAGCTTGCCGTAGCCCTGGCGCGCCTCGTCAACGGCGTTGGACAGGATCTCGAAGGCGGCATGCGCACAACCGTCGAGTCCGTCCGAGCCAAAGATGACGGCGGGGCGCAGGCGTACGCGCTCCTCGTCCTTGAGCTGGCGGATACTGTCGTTACCATAGTTTGCGGTGTTTTTTGCCATACTCGCTCTCTCGGTGCTCCTTTGCTGCGTTTAAGTCATATAGATAGTCAAAGTAGCATAGCCCAGCCCACAGACGATTCCACCCAACACGAAATCCATCGAACAATCGTTCGTGGTATATTGATTGATGTTACTTTATTGGGAGAAATAGCTGAATGAAATCAAGAGTTATTTGATTTCATTTAGTAGAATAAGACATATATTAAACGAAAACGAATCAAGAGAGCTTTTATTTAATAGAACGGTGAAGATATGAAGATTATCGAACGTCCTCAATATATGGAAGCGCTTCTTGGCGCTAAGGGAACGCCGGACATCAAGGTTATTACCGGCATTCGTAGGTGCGGCAAATCTGTTCTACTGGAAGCTCTTGCTGATCGCTTTCGTGAGGCCGACCCCGATGCCAATATTATCCGCATCAATTTCAATCTCCTCGAATTCGAGGAACTAACGGATTATCGAGCATTGCATCGCTACGTTGAGGAAGGCTATTGCGAGGGCCTCGATAACATTGTGATGATCGATGAGGTGCAAACCTGCGTTGGGTTCGAAAAAGCGGTCAATAGCCTTCATGCATCGGGAAGATACGATATCTACGTTACTGGCTCCAACGCTTTCTTGCTTTCGAGTGATTTGGCGACGCTTTTTCGCGGGCGGACATATGAGGTTGAAGTATTTCCGTTTTCCTTGCTTGAGTTTTCGACATATCACGAAATTCATAACCCGGACGAAGCGCTTGACCGATATTTGAGAGAGGGCGGAATGCCTGGCTCATATTTGTATCCTAGCGAGCGAGCTCGCTATCGATATATTGCGAACGTGCTAGATGTCTTGGTTTTGCGTGATGTGGAAGAAAAGCATGGGGTTCGTAACAAGGTGCAGCTAGAACGTGCATGCGATTTCCTAATGGACAATATCGGTAACATATCTTCTGTTAGCGGGATTGTGGCTGCGCTGGATGCTGCCGGAACACGCGTTTCCGTGGCAACGCTCGCCCAGTACCTCGGATATTTATGCCAGGCCTTTGCGTTCTATCGAGTGCGCCGCTATGACGTAGGCGGTAAAAAGTACCTCACTTCGGGTGATAAATACTATTTATCGGATCATGCAATCAGATACGCAAAACTGGGCACTAAAAAGCTCGACTTCGGGCACGTATATGAAAATATGGTCGCCATAGAGCTCCTAAGACGCGGTTGGGAAATCTATGTCGGGGTGCTTTATAAGAAGGAAATCGACTTCGTGGCAATTCGTCGCGATGAGCGAGTGTATATCCAAGTTAGCGATGACATTTCGCGTCAGGAGACTTTTGAACGCGAAGTGGCACCCCTGCTTGCGATACGTGATGCGTATCCCAAAATGGTCATTGCGCGAACAAAGCACGAGGCTGTTGATTATGAGGGGATTAAGGTGGTCGACATCGCCCGATGGCTGATGGGGGAGGGGCCGGATGTCGAATAGCGGACAGTGATAGTTTACGCTCGCGTTTACTCGGACAAAACCGAGTCGGTTTTGTCCGAGTAAGTTTGAATAGCGAATCGAAATTGTTATGTCCACATGGCGATGGCGGACATGGTTTCCATAATGACAGATATAGTTGACATCTTGTGAAGGATACAATATATTTCTGTCATGTTGCAACGGATATCTGTCCATTACTACGAAAGGAACTCCATGCCGGGCAAAAAGAACCTACGCATGAAGGCGGCGCGCGCGGCGGTTGGCCTTTCGCAAGCTGACTTGGCCCAGGCCGTGGGCGTTACGCGCCAGACCATCGGCCTGATCGAGGCGGGCGGCTACAACCCCACGCTCAATTTGTGCGTGGCAATCTGTAAAGCGCTACGCGTTACGTTGAACGACTTGTTTTGGGAAGACGAGAGCGACGTCGACCCTAATACTCTTTAGGAGTTCGCTATGAAATATGAAGATCTGAAAATCGTGCAAAAGTGGCGTGAATATGCCGGCCCAAAGGATGAGCGCCTGGAGGCTGAGAACGCGAAGATCTACAAGATTGGTTTCGTGCTGCTTTCGTTTGGCATGTTGATGATCTTTTTCTACCAGTTTATAGCTCGACAGGTTGCGTGGGTTCACAGCGACGCTAGTGAAATGCCGCATGGCTTTGCAACGCCGTTCGAGGCAGCCATGTATTTGTGGCTCGTTATCGTGATGTTGATTTGCGCAGGACTGCAAACGCGGAAGGGCTATGTCGATACCAATCGTTTTGGGCAAACCGAGCATCTTCCTGTTGGATATTTCATGCTTGTCAGCGGTCTTAGCGGCGCCGCGTTCGCGCTTGTTATTGCCGCAATGCGCTGTATCGCTGAGGCGCAGATCGTACCGCTCGAAAGCGTCTTTTGGTTGGCGAACCTGGCCACGGGCGTGTTCTGCGGTGCGACGATTTTCGCGGCCACGTTTGCTGCCCCGTGCGCAACTTTTTTCACGGCGAAAAGACGCCGTGCCAAGCTCGAGGCAGAACTCGACTCCTCTGACGACATCTAATGCGTAATGGGCTGGCTCTGGGTATCCAGAACCAGCCCATTTGATGTTCGATGAGCCGAGTCGGCGTCTCTCGAAAAAACAGCTAGGAGCTAGCGAGGCGTATCCGAATTGACCTCATTGGCGGTGTCGGTTTCGAGTGCCGTACGGCGGGCGCTGTAGGCGACGAGGCCGGCGCCTGCCGCGGCGAGTGCTGCAGCGGCTGCCATGAGGGGAGCGTTGACATCGCTCGTGCCCGCAAGCACGCCCGCTTTTCCGGAACGCTTGTTATTGCCGTGGTCCTTGCCACTGCCGGAGCTGCTTCCGTCGGATCCGCCGCCCTCGTCAGCGCCGCCGCCACTCGAGCCACCATCGCCGTCTGCTGTCATCGGGGCGTCGTGAAGTCCTGTCGTATCCGCGCTGCCGCATACGCCGACCTGCACTTCTGAGCGTTCGCATGCCGCGTCGGGCACATGAAGCTCGTGCAGTACGGCGCCCAGTGCCGAGTTTGCGCCGGGTCGGATTTCCTCGAGCGTTACGGGATCGAGCGCCACCAGGTCACGCGCCTTCGCATACAGCGTGACGCGTTTGCCCACCTCGTCGCCCCAGCTCTCCGGGATGGCAAAGCTCATGCGGAATTGTGCCGTGCAGCCCGGTGCCAGCACGGCGTTTCCATTGTCGGCAACCAGCGGGTGCGTTGCAAAACGTGCGCCCAGCGTCTCGAGTGCGTATTTCACGCGTGCCATATCGTTGGCCGAAGCGTCCTCGGCAAGCTCTGGATCGTAGATCGAAGCCATGCGTGCGTTCGCTCCGAATCCGATGGATGCGCTGGAGAACGGCTGGCTGGAGCCCTCTCGGTACAGATCGATCGTGCCGGCGGTCAGCAAGGTGTTGCCGTCGTTTCGCACCGTGACCAAAAAGGATTCGCCTGCTGCTCCGGGCACCACCGCGCCCGAGGTAGCGACCGCGCCCGTCGGAGTGGCACACGCCACCAAGGGCACTTCGATGCCGTGCAGCTTTGCCTCGCTCTTCTCCGCGCTCACAATGTGCGTGGCGAGCGCGGAGAGCATGCCTCCCGACGTCAAAAATGTCGTTATCTGATCGACGGGATGGTCCAGTTCGCACATCACGAACGGCTCCGTGAACAGATCGCCTGCCAAGGTGCTGGCGAAGATGCGGAAGTGCTTGCCCATCACTGCTACCGGGTTGCCTTCTTCGTCGTAGGTTTGTCCCACCTTGCCATCGGTGTTCTCTACATAGAGCACGCACCTGCCGTTGTTGCTCACGCTAAACGATGCCGGGCCACAGCCTGCGGCGCCCACGGGCTGCGTTGCAAATGCCGATGCGCCTCGCGTCCAAGTAATATGCTGCAGTTGCTCGTTGACGGTTGCCAAAAAGCCCGAATGTTGTGGCCACGGCACCGCACAGGATACCGTGGCGTCTGGTGACATAACGTCCCAGGCAGCAATGGACTGGCCGATCACGGCGTATGATGCGCAGCCGCAACCGTCTGCGGTCTCGTACGCAACGGGCACCACCATTTTGCCGTTGATATTTTCGGGTGCGCCCAGCTCGATGCTCGACGGTGCTTGCGGAAAGCGGAGAACTTGGCGGAACGTCAGGCTGTCGCCCGAAACGTCCGACCACAGGGTAAAGCACTCCAGCGCAACCTCAGCCTCGCTGCCGAGCGCCTTTTCTGCGGTGGTTCCGTGGCGGTGGAGGTAGGCACCCGACAGGCGCCCGTCGACCACCGTCTTGCCCACCGTGATACGCGGGCACTGCAGGCAATGGTAGCCATCCTCTTGCAGGCGGCCGCGCGAGATGCTGCGCCATGACGTATGCGACACCACGCGGGTCTCGTCATTACTTATGCGCAGGCGCACAACGGACAGTATGCCGGCTGTGCTTGCCGTATCGAAAAGGGTGTTGTCGCCGGCGGGGCGCTCGCCCGAGACCAGCAGCACGTAGGCGTCCCGGTTTCCTCTACCGTCCGTATATTTCACCACGTCGAAGTCGTAATCGTATATGCTGTCGCGCTCCACGTCGTTCTCGCCAAACCCAAGGGGAAAGTCCGCGGGCGTGGGAGCGGACCACGTGCCGTTTGCCTTTGTGTGCACCACCAGGCGCGAGCGGCCATTGTCGCCGTAGCGCACCGAGGCGATGCGGAATAGACACTCCGCGCCGGCAATCATCATTAGCCTCATGTGGGCTTCGCTGAGCACGCCGGAAAACAGTACGTTGTCGCTTGAGGGTTTTATGCCGCCACGCTCGTCCTCTGACACGCCGGCAGAATTGGCGTTGGGGTCCGCAACGGCGTTCGTTGCCTGACCGATATAGGTGTACTCATACATCGGCGCGGCGTTCTCGTCGTTCTCTATCAGTGCATGGACGAAATGCTCGATCTGTCCCGTGTCGTCGCTTTCTGCATCCGCTTCGAGCTCAATGCGCGTGACCGCTTGATCCCAATCGCGCACGACAGGCGCGACGTTTACGGCAGTGGCCTTAACCTCGGCGCGTGCGAGCAGCTCGGCGTTAGTGACGATGGTGGCCGATGCGATAAATTGCGGCACACCACCTGCCTCGGCGTTGCCGGCTGAGCCGAATCGGGCATCCAGCGTATAAGGTGTATCTCCACCCAGGGCCAGCTCAGAGCGCTGGAGCACATACTGATCGCCATTGTTCACTGACATATCCCACGAATCGGCGAGTGTGGGCCACGATCCCGACCAAGCCTTGGTGGTCCACTTGAACATTACGAACTGGAGTATCACGTCGACATCGACGTCTGCACCTACGCGCAGTCGCGGAAGCTGGTGTCCATCTGCCTTCTCGTACCCAATGAACAGCGTGAGGGATGCGGCGCCGCGCACGGCAGACGAAGCGACGCCTGCAACGCCGGCGCCAAAGGTGACGGCAAGCCCGATCTGGATGGTAAACGAGCCCGACGTGTTTGAATAGTCGAGCGAAATGTTTTTAAAAAACGCCGCGCCGCTGCCGTGCGTGTGGGCACCCACGGCGAGCGCCAGCTTCGCCAGCACCCAGGGGTTGACGTTTAGGAAAAAGGGCACTGGTCCCAAGGTGAACTGTTCGGTCCAGTTGAGGTCGGTTCTTACCTGGAAGAGGGCCTTAATATTGCCACATGCGGGATCGTTGTTGTCACCCCAGGTCTTGCCCACCCAATCGTAGGCGAGCGAGCCGTACAGCTGCGTGGCGATATCCATCGTGAACAGCGGCGTGCAATGGTGGCGAAGGAGCTTGGTGTTCCTTGGATCGGTACCCGAACCAGCACTCATGCTCTTGTACTGACTCCACTTCCCCTCCATCTTGTCGAGGTAGCGGGTTGCCTGCTTGGCGCCCGACTCACGCGGTGACTTCTTCCAGTACTCCGGATCCGGATTGCCCGAATCGTTCATATAGCTGGCTGGTTTGTATCCTCCGCCAAACAGCACGTACCCGGCAAACGAGAAATCGAAGAGGATCGGAAATGTGGGCATCCAACACGTGAACTTATTACCGCCGATGCCGGGAAACGCCGCGGGGAAATCAAACGGAGTGATCTCTTGGTCCATGGTGGTGGGGACGATAGTGGTCGATCCGGATTCCGCCTTTGCGGCCGGCGCGGTGACAACGGCCATAGGGGATGAGAGTGTGTAGGTTTTGCCCTGGTAGTCGAGCATAAAGCGCAGCTTGCACCCTTCCTCCAGAAGGCCCGAAGCTGCATCGAGGAACGTGTCTTCGAGTGTGAACGTTGCCAGATTATCCGAACCCGATGCGCTGGCCTTGATCTGACCGATCTGCGTGACGGTTTCGGGCGAACTGCCCGCGGCAGGCGTCACTTTGTTGATGCGCAGCGTTGCCTGTCCACCCTGTGGCAGATGTGCCTGCACGGTAAAGGCGTGCGTATCGGGCTGCTCGTTTGCCGTGTCGTCCTTCGGCAATGCCATGAACGTGGCTTCAGCGTATTGGATGTCCCATTCGTCGAATGTGAGCTGGCGGAAGTACGGCTCGCCGTCGGAAAGCGGACGCGTGGGCGCGGTTATGGCGGTGCCGCCCTGGATACGCGCAAGGGGAATCTCGACATCGCGGTAGCCCGCCATGCTAATGGAGATGCCGCCGTTAAAGTCGTACGCGTCGAGAAGCGTTGCCTCGTCCACGTAGCCTTCCGAAAGCGGCGCGACCTCAAAGATGGCCGTGCCCTCATCGTCGGTCGTGGCGGAGAGCTGCTTGCCCGCGGCATAACGCGACGCGAGCGTGACCTGCGCTCCCTTGACGGGCATATTCTTGTTGGCGGCGTCGACCACGACCACACCAAACATGGTGCGCGAGAGAACGAGCACCCTGAAGGGGTCTTTTTCGTCGGCATAGGCTTCGGTGGGCGCGAACGGCAGCAGGAAGGCATTTTCGCTTCCCGGCACGCGAGGCAACATGATGCTCGCTAGCGAGGACGCTCCGGCAACAAGTAACGAACGGCGATCAAGCATCTTGGGCTCCCATCCCGCAGGTATCGGTGGAAATAATCCAATTTTGCGAGAAGGTGCCCCGTGGCGGTAGTGCCGTTCAAGGGTCAAAATGTCCAATTTAGGCGAGCGAAGTGCCGGGCTCCGGATCGCGTTCGATGCGCTTGGCAGCCCGGTCGCTAACGCAACATATGAGCGACCAGCTCGGCGCGCGTGCCGATGCCAAGCTTTGCATATACGCCGGATAGGCGGTTTTTAACAGTGCCCGGCGACACGCCCATATGGCGTGCGATTTCGGCGTTGGTCCACCCACGGCAGGCGAGCATGGCCATGGTGAACTCCGTGGTCGTTAGATCGTCGGCCACGTCCTCGCCCGAATCGGGGTTGTGGATGCGCCGCCAGCCGTAACTGAATCGATACGTAATCTCGATGATGCGTGCGAAATCGTCAGGGTATTGCGATTTTAGGCATGCCTCGATGAGTCCTTGCAAAAGGCCATGGTGTTCGCCGATGAGCTCGATAAGGCCGTCGGGACGCGCAATGTCCCAAGCGGCTCCGAAGTGTGCCTTTGCGGCGTCGACGTCTTTGAGGCTCATGTATGCCATGGAAGCTGCCAGGTGCAGGAACAGTTCCGAGATCGGATAGCTTTCCTGTTTCATGATCAGGGCGTTTTCCGCCATGCCCAGACTGCGGCCGTATTCGCCGCGCAGATACAAGGCGTGCGCCATCACGTAGCTGGCGAACAGGCGCAGGCCTTCGGGCAGATGCGCCGCAAGCGGATGAAACTCTTCGGCAGAATACGGGGAAGGCAAGTGCAACAGGACACTCGCGGCCGAGGCGAACAGGATATGCGTGGCGTGAGCGGCGGGCGATTCCTCGTCAGTTGGCGTATCGAGGATGCCCGTAAGGCAACGACGGGCATCGGCGATACGGTTGAGCGACAGACTGGCATATCCGCAGATAAAGCATGCGGAATAGCGCAGCGCGGGATCGGTGGCGTCAAGATAGGGGCGCGCCGTCTTGGCAGCGAGGGTGGCCTGTCCGCGAAAGTACAGCGCTTCTGCTGTGGCGATGGTGCGTGAATCGGGGTCGGAAATGCCTGCAACCGCAGCGTCAATCTGCCCCGGCACAAAGGCGGTGCACATCAACGGCATGGGAATGAGCGGGTAACTATCGCAGTCCATCTTCCATCTTCCATCAGGTGGCCACATTAGCAGCAATTGTACTCCTGTTGCTCGGGACTGGAATTTGTGGTTATCGCCTACGATTATGCCGAACGAATAAAGGAAGAGTCTATTGGCAATGCTCCCAAGGGAGCTACCGAAGTCTAGCTGACCTCGACATTAGGAAAAATTGCCACCCCTGCAAAAAGCTCCGTTGCAGCGATGGGAAACGAACCTTGCTCTGCATATAATGAGGGCATATGACAGCGCGTTTGCATATGCGCGGCGCGTTCCATCGAACCGAAAAGGAGCCCTGCATGGATCCCAACAAGCGTCCCGACGATATGGTGCGTATCACCACTCCCGAACTTGCTCAGGCGTTCATCGGCGAGCAGGTCACCGCAATCCGCGAGCAGATCGGTGACAAGAAGGTCCTGCTGGCCCTTTCTGGCGGCGTTGACAGCTCTGTTGTCGCGGCGCTGCTGATCAAAGCTATTGGTAAGCAGCTCATCTGCGTGCACGTGAACCACGGCCTCATGCGCAAGGGCGAGAGCGAGCAGGTCGTCGACGTGTTCAAGAACCAGATGGACGCCAACCTGGTCTATGTGGACGCTACCGACCGCTTCCTCGATAAGCTCGTCGACGTCGACGAGCCCGAGGCCAAGCGCAAGATCATCGGCGCCGAGTTTATCCGCGTGTTCGAGGAGGAGGCCCGCAAGGTCGGTGACGAGGTCAGTTTCCTCGCCCAGGGCACCATCTACCCCGACATTCTGGAGTCCCAGGACGGCGTGAAGGCTCACCACAACGTGGGCGGTCTACCCGAGGACCTGCAGTTTGAGCTCTGCGAGCCCGTCAAGCTGCTGTACAAGGACGAGGTGCGCGTCGTGGGCCGCGAGCTCGGCCTGCCCGAGAACATGGTTGAGCGTCAGCCGTTCCCCGGTCCTGGCCTGGGCGTCCGCTGCCTTGGCGCCATTACCCGCGACCGTCTTGAGGCGCTGCGCGAAGCCGACGCCATCGTGCGCGAGGAGATCGACAAGGCAGGTCTGACCATCTGGCAGTATTTTGCCGTCGTGCCCGACCTCCGCGCCACCGGCGTGCGCGAGGGCAAGCGCGCCTACGACTGGCCCTGCATTATTCGCTGCATCAATACCGTCGACGTCATGACCGCTGAGGTGCCCGAGCTCGACTGGGCGCTGCTCAAACGCATTACCGCACGCGTGACCGCCGAGGTCCCCGGTATCTGCCGCGTTTGCTACGACCTTACGCCGAAGCCCGTCGGCACGGTCGAGTGGGAGTAAGCTAACTCAGCTGGTAGGCGACGAGAACTAGCAGATGTGACAAAGGGACGGTCCCTTTGTCACATCTTCGATGTTATGTGCGGGATGGTACACCACACGGCGTGCCATCCCGTTCGTTATTTTAATGAGCCGGGTGCGCGAGCGGGAAGAATCACGAGCATGGTCGTTCCGCGCTTCGAGCTTTCTTCGACCTCGATGGAGCCGCCGTGAAGCGCGGCGATCTCCCAGACCAGCGCAAGCCCCAGCCCCACACCGCCATATGCTCTGCTGCGCGATCTGTCGACACGAAAGAAGGGCTGAAAGATGCTCGTCTGGTATTGCTTGGGAATGCCTGGCCCTTGGTCACGCACGCGAAGCAGCACGCGGTCGCCTTCGGCACGGGCGCCGATTTACACGGTTGAGCTGGGCGCACTGTAGCGAATGGCATTCTCAACCAGGTTGAACAGTAGCCGATAGATCAACGTGTCGCTGCCGATCGTTTGCGCGTCGCCCTTGCTTACAAGCGTGATGCCCTTTTGCTCGGCAAGGGGCGCCAGGTCGGTGAGCACTTCTTCGATCATCGGCGCCAGGTCAATCGCATCGTTGCAGGGAACACTACGCAGCTCGCTCATCTCGAGCAGGGTTTTTGTCATGTGCGTCATTCGCTCGGTCTGCTCCTGCAGCAGCCGGAGCAGGCTCGCTGTATCGGCATCGGCGTCGGGGTGCTCAGCGCAAAACAACTCAACCTGGGCTTGCATGAGCGCGAGCGGCGTGCGCAGCTCGTGCGCCGCATTGCCCGTAAACTGTCTTTGTGCGGATAATCCCTCGTCAAGGCGGGAAATCATGTCGTTAAACGACGCGCTGCAGCGCCTGAGTTCAGAGGGCACGTCCTCGCTGATCTTTGTGTCGGCGAGGTTGTCGGGCCGCACGCTCTCGACTTGCGCCGCAAAGGAGCGCAACGGCTGCAGCGCATATCCGCTCACGAAGTAGGCTAGCACGCCACCGAGCAGCGTCGCCGCCGCGGTTATGCACCAGCTCGTCGCGCTAAACGATGCTTGGGCGTCGCTCACGACGATGGTCAACTCATCGTCGAGCTCTTTGCTTACCGGGTCAAATGAGCTGGGCGCTGCGGTCTCCACCTTGTTGTGCGCCGACGCTTCTGCACCAATCGAGTCCATGTAGCGCATGCCGGAGTAACCAACCAGGCAATTCATAAGTACGCAGGTCGAACATATCAGCAGGGCCGTCATCAACGTGATGCGCCACTGCAGCGACAGCCGCTTCATTTGCCGTCCTCCATAACGTAGCCTTCGCCGATTCGGTTGCGGATGGGGTCATGCCCCAGCGCGCCGCGCAGCTTTTTGCGCAGTGACGAGATGTGCACGCGGGTCGCGTTGCTAAAGCTGTTGACGCTGCTGTCCCATACATGCTCGATAAGCTCCTCCTGGCTCATCGGCCGACCCGGGTTAAGCATCAGGTATTCCAAGATGCCGGTTTCCTTGCGCGTGAGGCATAGGGTCTCGCCGTCCACGGAGGCGAGGCACGCCTTGGTGTCAAAGCTCAACGATCCACAGGTTAGAACAACGTCGCTTTGCGTAAAGCGCCTGAGCGTGAGGCTGCGCATGCGTGCCGCCAGCTCGTCAAGATGGAACGGCTTGGTGAGGTAGTCGTTGGCGCCCGCACCGAGCCCCGCTACCTTGTCGGAGACCTCGCCGCGTGCCGAGAGCACGAGCACCTTGGTCTCGCAATCAGTTGTCCTGAGTTGCCTGAGCACGGTCATGCCGTCGACATGGGGGAGATTGAGGTCGAGCACAACAAGATCAAAGGTCTCGACATCGAGCAGATCGAGGGCCTGTTGTCCGTCGTAGCAGCAGTCGACGCTATAGGCCAAGTTGCGAAGGCTGCGTGCGATCGCATCGCACAGCGCCCGCTCGTCCTCGACGACCAAGATACGTATAACGTTCTCCTTGCATAATCATTCACGCTTAACACGGATTTTATAGTCGGTATGGTCCAATGGGTCGCGAAACGAAAGGAGTGGTCAGATTGTTCAAAGCGATTAAGCCTGTGGCGCAGGTGGCTTTGCTGATCGTTGGGGTAGCCATGGTTGGCTTTGGAATTATGCGCGGCGAGGCAGATGCCGTGCTGGCCAAGGCAATCAGGCTGTGCTTGGAGTGTATCGGAATTGGATAAAAGAAAAAACACTGCATCGCATCTTTTAGCGCGATTTCGTGGATTGATTCAGGCGGCGGCGACGCTTGCGACCAATATTCACCTGCCTAACTTTGCCAAGGGCGGCATCTACCAGGGAGCGGGCAAAGCCGTCTGCGTGCCGGGCCTCAACTGCTACTCGTGTCCGGCGGCCTCGGGTGCGTGCCCCATCGGGTCGTTTCAGTCGGTGGTGGGCTCGTCTAAGTTTAGCTTTTCGTATTACGTCACCGGAACGCTCATTCTGATAGGCGTGCTGCTGGGACGTTTTGTATGCGGCTTTTTGTGCCCGTTTGGATGGCTACAAGAGCTTTTTCATAAGATTCCCAGCAAAAAGCTCTCCACGAAAAAGCTCAAGCCGCTCACGTACATCAAGTATGCCGTGCTGCTGTTTGCCGTGGTGCTGCTGCCCGTCTTGGTGGTTAACGATGTGGGTATGGGCGACCCGTTCTTTTGCAAGTACATCTGCCCGCAAGGTGTGCTCGAGGGCGCGATTCCGCTGTCCATCATGAACGTGGGAATCCGCTCCGCGCTGGGAAAGCTCTTTTCCTGGAAGCTCGCGATCCTCATTGTGGTTGCGGTGCTGAGCGTGCTGTTCTATCGCCCCTTCTGCAAATGGATTTGCCCCCTCGGCGCATTTTATGCGCTCATGAACAAGGTGTCATTGCTGGGGATTCGGGTTGATCATTGTAAATGCGTCTCGTGCGGCAAGTGCGCCAAGGTGTGCCAGATGGACGTGGACGTTACGCGTACGCCCGACCATGCCGAGTGCATTCGTTGCGGCAAATGCGTGGGCGCGTGCCCCGTCGATGCTATTAGCTTTCGCTACGGGCTGGGTTTGACGGGCGACAAACCCGCGCAGTCCACGCAAGCCTGCGAAAACAAATAGGTACCTATATAAGTTTCGATATAAACGGAGGAACCATGAAACTGTCAAAAATTGCGGCTCTGTTGATGCTGCCCGTGCTGGCGCTGACTCTCGCGGCGTGCTCTGCCCCCAAGGGCGACGCGAAGGATGCCAAGAGCGGCGATGCGCAGATTGCCGAGCTCATAGCGCAAAAGCCGTCGAGTGCCGAGGAGGCGGCCGAGCTGTACCAGCAGCTGCTGCAAAAGGAAAACGAGATCTTTGCGAGCGATAACGCCCTATGGGAAAAGGTGTTCCTTGCGGCCAACAAAGACACTCCCATGATTGAGGACGGCAAGAACTACGGTGACTTCTTGCTCGATACCATCGAGGGCGCCAAGGATCAGTTTGCGGCTGACGAGCTTAAGACGCTTAAGGCCGGCGCGCAGCAGGTCAAGGAGATCGAGGACAAGCTCATGGCGCTGGAGAAGGAGTTCCCCGGATGCGGCAGCACGCCCGGCGAGGGGGAGAGCGTCGATGCCTCGACCGCAGGCATGACCAACGGCGAGAGCGGGGAGACGAAGTTTCCCAGCTTTAAGGGCAAGGACTTGGACGGCAACGATGTAAACAGCGACGAGCTGTTCTCCAAGAACAAGGTCACCGTCATGAACTTCTGGTTTACCACCTGCAAGCCGTGCGTGGGAGAGCTGGGCGATCTGGAGAAGCTCAACAAGGAGCTTGCCGAGAAGGGCGGCCAGGTCGTGGGCGTTAATTCCTTTACGCTCGATGGCAACAAAGACGAGGTGGCCGATGCCAAGGACGTGCTTTCCAAGAAGGGCGTGACGTATAAGAACATCTGGTTTAAGTCGGACAGCGAGGCCGGAAAGTTCACCTCCAACCTGTACTCGTTCCCGACCACCTATGTGATCGACCAGAACGGTAACATTGTGGGAGAGCCGATCATGGGCGGCATCAACTCCGCTGAGCAGCGCGAGGCGCTCAACAAACTGATCGATCAGGCACTCGCGAAGAGCGAACTGTAAGTCCGTGGGACAGACAACTGAAGGGGAGTCGCTGGAAACAGCGACTCTTTTTTCTGCTTCGGGGTAGCATCATGGGTATACGTCGAAAGGGGGCGGCTATGGTCGGCAGCATGGTCGAGCGGTTGCCGTTTTGGGGACAACTTACATCCGATGAGCAGACGCTCGTGGCAGAGCGCTCGTCGCTGCGATCCTTTGATGCCGGGCAGATAATCGGTAGCAGCGGAAATTCTTGCACTGGCATTGTTTTTATTATCGAAGGTGACATTCGCGTGAGCCTGCTTTCCGAGGAAGGCAAGGAGGTCACGCTGTTTAGGGTTGGCTGCGGAGAGTGCTGTGTCACCACGGCCTCGTGCGTTATCGAGCAGATTTCATTTGACACCATGGTGGTTACAGCACGCAGGTCATCGCTTTTGGTGGTTCCTGCGAGCGTGTGTGCCCAGCTCGCCCGCGATAATGTCTACGTTAAGGCCTTTATGCTCCAGGTTGAGGTGAAGCGCTACTCCCAGGTGGTATGCGTGCTGCAGCAGATGCTCTTTAAGCGCCTCGATCAGCGCGTCGCCAGCTACGTGCTCGAGCATTGCCGAGCTGCGGGCACAGCAGAAGTTGCCGTAACGCAAGACGAGCTTGCACGCGACATCAACTCTGCGCGCGAAGCGGTGACGCGCGCTCTGCGACGTCTTGCGCAGGACGGGCTCATCGAGATTAGGCGCGGACGGATTATCGTGCGTGATGTAGATGGGTTAGCACGGTTGGTCTAGACCTACCGCGCAGCTGCATCTGCCGTCGGCAACATATTTTCCGTTTGGTGACTTGGTCACAGAACGCGACCGCAGTGCCTTGGCATACTTGCCCAAAGCAACCAGCAAAGGAGTGCGCTATGGGATTGTTTGATTTGTTTGCAGGACCGGACATTAATGTGGGCGTCCAGGAATGGAAGGCTTCTAAGGGGGCGGTGCTGCTCGACGTGAGGAGTGCTGACGAGCATGGACAGGGCCACATTCCGGGCAGCGTCAACGTTCCGCTCAATCGTATCAACCAGGTGCTTGAGCTGTATCCAGACAAGGGCACGCAGCTTTTCGTGCATTGCCTGAGCGGTGCGCGAAGCAACCAAGCTGTGAGTTTTCTTAAGCGTTCTGGGTATGGCAGTGTCAAGAATATCGGCGGCATAAGCGGCTACACGGGAAAGGTGGTGCGTTGGCTATGAAGGTGGTTATCGTTGGAGGCGTCGCGGGCGGCGCATCGGCGGCGGCACGTTTGCGCAGACTCGACGAGCAGGCCCAAATTGTCATCTTTGAGCGCACGGGTTTTGTATCGTATGCCAACTGTGGGCTTCCGTACTACATTGGCGGCGTGATAGAAGAAGAGAGCGCATTGACGCTGCAGTCTCCCAAGGGCTTTTGGGATCGCTTTCGCATTGCGGTCAAGACGAGTCACGAGGTGTTTGCCATCCATCCCGATTCGCATACGGTCGAGGTTCGCAATATGCTGACGGGCGAGGAATTTGTCGAGACGTATGACAAGCTCATCCTGTCGCCGGGTGCAAAGCCGATCCGCCCTGCGTTGCCGGGCATCGACTCGGATAAAATCTTTAGCCTACGCACCGTTGAGGACACGCTGCGTATTCACAGCTATGTTCGAGAGCGGCGACCGAGCAGTGCCGTCGTGATCGGCGGCGGCTTCATTGGCGTCGAGACGGCGGAGAATCTGTGTGAGCTGGGGCTCCAGGTGACCCTTCTGCAGCGTCCCGTCCAGCTTATGAACAACCTGGATTACGACATGGCGACCCTTTTGCATACCGAGGTGCGTGAGCACGGTATCGATCTGCGCCTCAAGGCCGATGTGACAGGTTTTGAGGAAGTTGATGGCCGCGTTGTCACCCATGTTGCGGGCGATGACCCTATCGGAGCCGATATGGTGCTGCTTGCCATTGGCGTGGCACCTGAGAGCCATCTGGCGCAAGAGGCGGGGCTCGAACTGGACATCAAGGGGGCTATTGTGGTCAACGACCGCATGGAGACCTCTGCTGCCGACGTGTATGCCGTGGGCGATGCCGTGCAGGTCACGCATCAGGTGACCGGCGAGGACGCGGTCATTTCGCTCGCCGGCCCCGCCAACAAGCAGGGGCGTGTCGTCGCCGATGTCATAGCTGGCATGGACAGCTGCTACCTCGGATCGTTGGGCTCATCGGTTATCAAGGTATTCGACTTGACGGCGGCAAGCACGGGACTATCCGAAAAGGCAGCACACGCGGCGGGAATTGACTGCGACAGCGTGGTCCTGTCGCCCGGTTCGCATGCGGGTTATTATCCGGGTGCAACGCCCATGACCATGAAGGTTGTCTTCGAGAAGCAGGGATTGCGCCTGCTGGGTGCGCAAATCGTGGGCATCGATGGTGTGGACAAGCGTATCGACGTCCTGGCGACTGCCATCCAGGCAGGCATGCGCGGCGATAGGCTTAAGGATTTGGACCTAGCATACGCGCCGCCGTATTCATCGGCGAAGGATCCCGTCAATATGGCGGGCTTTATGATCGAGAACCTCAATCGCGGCATACTGGCGCAGTGGCATTGGGAGGATGAGCCCAACTTGCCACGCGATGGCAGCGTGCAGCTGCTCGATGTTCGTACGGAAGGGGAGTATGAGCGCGGGCATATCGATGGTTTCGTAAACATTCCCGTCGATGATCTGCGCAATCGCCTGGGCGAGCTCGACCGGGCCAAGCCGGTTTACGTGATTTGCCAGAGCGGCATTCGCAGCTACATTGCTTGCCGCATTTTGGCGCAGCATGGCTTTGAGTGCTTTAACTTCTCGGGCGGCTATCGCTTCTTTGCAGCCGTGACTGAGGCTCGCCGCGGCAGCGCTAACGTTATGCCGTGCGGGCTCGAAAAGTAGCGCGCATTGGAATGTGACAAAGTGACAGCCTCTTTGTCGCATCGGGGATGTTATACGCGGGATGGTGCGCCATGCGGCGTGCTGTCCCGTTTTTTTGTTCGCTACATTCCTTACTGGTACCGGCAGAAAAGCTGATAGAGTAGGTCAAACGTGTCGAACGCGAACGGCGGGGGAGAGGTTGCCGTCCATGCTGGATCTCAGAGATATTTGCAAAAGGTATGTTGCGCAGTCGTTTACGCAGGTGGCGCTCGACAGCGTAAGCCTGTCTTTTCGCGATAACGAGTTCGTGGCCATCCTGGGTCCCTCGGGCTCGGGAAAAACTACGATGCTCAACGTCATTGGTGGACTCGATCATTTTGATTCCGGCGACTTGCTGATCGACGGCATCTCGACCAAGGACTTCAGCGACCGCGATTGGGATGCCTACCGCAACAACCGCATCGGCTTTGTGTTCCAAAGCTATAACCTCATTCCGCATCAGACCATTTTGGAAAACGTGGAGCTGGCGCTCACGCTCACGGGTGTGGGGCATGCCGAGCGCCGCCAGCGTGCGCGCGAGGCGTTGGAGAAAGTTGGCCTGGGCGAGCACGTTAACAAACGCCCGAGCCAGCTATCGGGCGGACAGATGCAGCGCGTGGCCATCGCCCGCGCCCTGATCAACGACCCCGAGATCGTGCTGGCAGACGAGCCGACCGGCGCCCTAGACTCAACGACATCCGTGCAGGTCATGGATTTGCTCAAGGACGTGGCGCGCGACCGTCTGGTCATTATGGTCACGCACAATCCCGAGCTGGCGTACAAGTACGCTACGCGCATCGTCAACCTGGCGGACGGCAAGATCACCGACGATTCCGACCCCTTTGATGTTGCCAAGGCCGCGCGCCGCGAGGCCAAGCCTACGCGCAAAACCTCGATGAGCTTTGTGACGGCCCTGGGGCTTTCTGCCCGAAACCTCATGACCAAGAAGGGCCGCACGGCCATGACGGCCTTTGCAGGTTCGATTGGCATTATCGGTATCGCAGCGATCCTGGCACTCTCCAACGGCGTAAACGGCTACATCAAAAAGGTCGAGGAGGACACGCTCTCGAGCTACCCACTCACCATTTCCAAGCAGGATTACGACCTGTCGTCCATGATGGGCGGAGAGGGGGCCACGGATGACGGTTCGTCTGAAAGCGTGGATTCGTCCGACGACAGTGCCGACGGCAAGGCTCAGGGGACCGATAAGATCCCTGTGGTCACGGCCGTAAAGGATATGTTCGCAAGCGTTAAGTCCAACGACATGACGAGCTTTAAGGCATGGCTCGATGCCGGTGGCGACGGCATCGATAAAGAGGTCAACGCCATTCAGTACGGCTACGGTGTATCGCCGGTTGTCTATCGTGCCGGCAAGGGCGACGAGAAGCCCGTTCGGCTTGTTCCCAACGCTATGACCGAGGCTATGAGCGGAGGCGCGAGCTCGGCGGCAACGGTGAGCATGGATTCCATGGGGACCTCGGTCTTTAACGAGATGATTGACGACCAGAGCCTGCTCGACAGCCAGTACGATGTCGTTGCCGGCCATTGGCCCTCGTCCGCCAACGAGGCCGTGATGGTGCTTTCGAGCCGCGGCACGGTGGGTGACTATACGCTCTATAGCATCGGTGCGCTGGATATCGATGAGCTCAATGACCTGGTCAACAGCGCCATGACGGCCGACGGCAAGGTCGAGACGCCCGAGACCGGCACCGACATTACCTACGACGATGCGCTGTCCACGACATTTAAGGTGTTGTCGCCGGCCGATGCCTATCGCAAAAACGAAGAGACCGGCATGTGGACTGACATGTCTGGCGACGCCGACTTTATGGCCGCCAAGGTTGCCGACGGTATTGACGTGCACATTGTGGGCGTGGTGCGACCTAACGAGACAGCCAATGCGAGTGCATTGTCTCCGGGCATTGCCTATACGCATGCGCTGACTCGCCAGCTTATGGAGCGCGCTGCCGATTCGCAGATCGTGCAGGAGCAGCTTGCCCGCCCCGAGACGGATGTCTTTACGGGTAAAACCTTTGATGAGCTGCAAGGCGAGGCCAAGCAAGGCGTTGATCTGGGCAGCATGTTCAGCGTGGACGAGGCGGCGCTAAAGAGCGCGTTCTCGCTCGATACGTCTGCGCTCTCGGGTGCGGCCAGCGGTATGGACCTTTCTGGTATCGACTTGTCCGGTCTGGACATTGACCTTTCGGGCGTTGGGAAGGACGTCGACTTCAGCGACATCATGGCCAAAGCGCCGGCTCCAGATTTCTCGGGTATCTTTGAGGGCCTGGAACTCACGCCTGAGCAAATGCAGCAGGTGGGAACGCTTGTCAGCCAGCTGTTTGAGGGCTTTATGCAGTCGGATCAGTTTAAGGCGCTGTCACCCGAAGATCTTAAAGACGCGTCAAAGCTTGCTGCCGCATTCTCGACGTATCTTGAGCATGATGCCGCCGCCCAGCAATACCTGGCTCAGCTCAAGGCCCTCGGCGGCGATGCCCTGGCCGAGCGCCTGCAGCAGGCGATGGCCGACTATGTGCAAAAGCAGCTGGCTCCGTATCTGCAGCAGGCTATGGACCAGGTGATGAAGTCGATCAGCGATCAGATTGCGGCGACGGTGTCAGCTCAGCTCAAGGCGGGCGCGGAAGGGCTCATGGGCCAGATGGCGACGCAGATGTCATCGAGTTTTGCCAACCTGGCGAGCGCTATGCGTGTGGATGCGAGCGCTTTTGCTCGTGCCATCCATTTCAACATGGATGCCGAGGATCTGAGTTCGCTCATGATGAGCTATGCCAAGGCTTCGAAGCTCACCTACGACAACAATCTGACCACGTTGGGCTATGCGGATGAGGCCGACCCCATCTCGGTCAAGATTTTCCCGCGCGACTTTGAGGCCAAGGAGCGTGTGCTCGATCACATCGATGCGTACAACAAGCAGGTCAAAGCCGCCGGCCACGATGAACAGGCGATCTCGTACACCGACTACATGGGCATCATCATGGGTTCGGTGACCGACATCGTGAACACCATCAGCTTGGTGCTCATCGCATTCGTGAGCATCAGCCTGGTGGTGAGCTCCATCATGATCGGCATCATCACCTACATCAGCGTGCTGGAGCGAAAAAAGGAGATTGGCATCCTGCGCGCGATCGGCGCGTCAAAGCGCAACGTGGCCAACGTGTTCAATGCCGAGACCTTTATCGAGGGCCTCATTGCCGGCGTCTTTGCTATTGTCGTCGTGGTGGCCGTGAGCTTTCCGGTTAATGCCTGGGCGCTTGCTGCCAAACAGGTACCCAATCTGATGAGCCTGCCCGTGCAGGATGCGCTGGTGCTCATCGCGATTTCGGTGCTGCTGACGGTCGTTGCCGGTTTGCTGCCGGCCCGCAGTGCATCCAAGAAAGACCCCGTGGAGGCCCTGCGCTCCGAATAATGTGACAAAGGGACTGTCCCTTTGTCACATTGATTTGAGAATGGATGTTGATGTATTTATCGCTGGCCCCTATGGAGGGGATTACCGGGCATGTGTTCCGTCGCGTGCATGCGGAGTGCTTCGGCGCGCTCGATTGTTATTACACGCCGTTTTTGCCGCCGCCGCGGGTGGGCAATCGCTTTGGCGGCAAGGCGTTTAAAGAGATCGACCCTGCTAATAACCAGGGACTTAACGTGGTGCCCCAGCTGATGTCCAAGAATGCGGACGAGTTTGTGTGGGCGGCACAGGTGCTCGCCGACATGGGCTACCGCGAGGTCAATCTCAACCTGGGTTGCCCTTCGGGAACGGTTGTCGCCAAGGGCAAGGGCTCGGGTTTCTTGCGCAATCTCGACGAGCTCGAGGCGTTCTTAAGCGATGTGTGCGAGCGGTCGCCGTTGCCGGTGTCGGTAAAGACCAGGCTGGGGCTGGAGAATGACGACGAATACGAGCGCGTGCTCGATCTGTATTGCCGCATGCCGTTGGCAGAGCTGATCGTGCATCCGCGCGTACAGAAGGACCGCTATACGGGCTCGCCGCGCAAAGAGTTTTATGGCGAGACGCTGGAGCGTGCGCCGTTCCCCGTGGCCTATAACGGTGACATTTTTGATCTTGAGGATATGGACGCGCTGGTGGAGGCCTATCCCGGCACGCGCCATGTGATGTTGGGGCGTGGCCTGCTCGCGAACCCCGCTCTGGCTCGCATGGTCAAGGGCGGCCCTGCTGCAACGGCTGCTGAGCTGCAGCGCTTCCACGACACGCTGTTTGCGGCATATGCAGAAGAGATTGGCGGCAATGCGGTCTTCCGCATGAAGGAGTGGTGGTTCTACGCCAAGTGCGCTTTCGCTGATCCCGCTACCGTCCACAAGATCGTACGCAAGACCAAAAAGGTCGACGAATACCGCGCTGCCGTCGAGCGCGTCTTTCGTGAACAGCCGCTTGCACCCACAGCTCGCTTCCACGGCTAACTAGTCATCGGGGGCGTTCTTTAACGACTGGTCATTTAAGGACGTCCCCAACGACTATGTAGCAAAAAGCTGTACACCAGCATCCAAAGATGTCGAAAAATGTCGACTTTGGATGCTGGTGTACATGTTTGGGTCCGACGGGGGAGCGGGCCTAGGCAATCAGTGCATCAAGTGTAATGAGCTCTCTGAGCCGCTCCGTGCGTGTTTGCCCATGGCGTTTGGCTTTTTCGCCAAACGCCTCAAGAATCGATTCGCCCACACGTGCTGATATAACGACGCTCGGCTCATCGGAGATTGGTGGCCTTCCCAACTTGATGGTGCGACCTTTCGGCCACTCATCTTTTTCGTAGGCTTCCGCGGCTTTCTTCAACTCTCCGGGAGCAAACCCCATCATCTTTTCGAGCTGCTTAGCATCCATGGCGCCTCCTATCGATCGACATAATGTCGAGCGCCGGTTCTCGGATTCTCTTTTTGTATACAATTTTGTAGACAAAAATACAAGCAGTTCATCGGGCTAATTAGCTTGTTTTGACCTGCCTGTTCGATAGGAAATGAGCATTGACGGCTTCGATACTCCTTTGCTTTTCAGCTTGGAATTTGGATGCTCATTGAACTTCCGGAGGGGAGCCCTTTATTAAGCTATTGAGATTCTGGGCAGGAGCTCTCACTGGTCTTCGGTAATGGGGCCAGCTTAATTCGCGACACAGTGTGTCGCGAATGGGAGTAGTCGTTAGGTGTCCTTCAATGGCTACTCATATAAGAACGTTCAAGTGTCGGATTTTGTCATTTAGTGTCGCTCTCAGCGACTATTCTGGAGGGTCGTGGTCAAAAAAGGCAAATATGAGTACTGTTGCCATTATGGTTGCATTTATTTGCTATAAATTGTAGCTCCTGATGAGATTTGTTCCCATTAAGAGCTACTTTTATTGAACATATGAGGAGAAATAACGTCGTCTGCGGACGAGTGGAACGTTGAATAGTTCCTGAAGTGATCAAAATCGCTGCTACTAAACAGGTAGCAGTACTCATATTTGCCCTTTTTTGACCACAGCCCTCTCGGAAACCTTTCCAGAGGCGTCAAACAGCCATAATCCAAAGGTCTCCTCAAACAATTAGCCGGCCAAGAGCGTCCATGACTACCAAAAAGCTGTACGCCAGCATCCAAAGATGTCGAAAAATGTCGACTTTGGATGCTGGTGTACATGTTTGGGTCGTATGGGTTGGGGCCCTGGACGGACAGAGCGTGCGTACTAGAGCAGGTTTTCCTGCACCCACGCGATGATGTCGCTCGATTCGTAGAGTGGTTTGCCGTCGATGAACAGGCAGGGAACCTGGCGTTTTCCGCCGACGGCGATGAGTGTCTGTTCGGCATCGGAATCGGTCGAGATATTGCGCTCGGGAATGGTCACGCCGTTATCGGCCAAAAAGTGCTTGACCTTTAAGCAATACGGGCAGCCGGTCATAACGTACAGCTCGAGCTCGTGATCAGTAGCCATAGGTCTCCAATCGGTTGAGGTTTCGATTGAGATACCCAAAGCCGCCGCGGTCTATGCGCGAGCCAGCGACGACTCGATGGCCTGAACCAAAAACGCTGTGGCCCCGGTGCCGCAGGGCTTGTCGTAGTAGTCAACAAAGCGTTGGTCGGCAAGGTAGCCGTGGGCGAGGCCTAGGTATGCGTCGTCTTGGGGCTCGCGTCCCCAGTTGAGGCTAATCCAACGACGATGCATCGCAACAAGTTTTTGGGCCTCGACGCTCTTTGGGTCGCCGTCGTCCATGGCAATCGAGAGCTGGCCCAGAATCGCGCGCTCGAGTTCTTTCATGTCGTTCCAGGTTTCGGGGTCCATATCCAACAATGTTTCGTTTGCCGCATCGATTGCCTCGTCGCCATAGCGTGCCCGTGCCTCGGCGCCGTAGCGCTCCTCGTTTTCTTGCACGGTGCGCCAGCGCTCCAGTTGCGGCAGCACGGCACCCATGAGCGAGACGGCTTCGTCGAGCGACATGCCGGTGCTTTGTGCCAGCCGCGGGGCGCAATCCTCGATCATTGCCTCCATCGTGGTCTCATAGGTGTACTTACCGCGGTCGTAGCACCACTTGCAGTAATGGTCGGTCGCGGCGCCCGCGGCATCGGTGCCGCAGTCGTCGGGTGTGAGCACCATGCCGCAGCTCTGGCAATAGTGCTCGGGCATTTCGAGCAGGTGGGACAGCGGCTCTCCGGTTACGGCGGCAATGAGCTTCATCATGTCGATGCCCGGGGTGACTTCGCCGCGCTCCCAACGGCTCACGGCTTGGCGCGTGACGTAGAGCTTGGCGGCGAGCTGCTCTTGAGTGAGATTGTTGGCGCGGCGGACGGCGATGAGTTTTTCTGCAAAGGCCATAACGGCTCCTTTCTGCTGTTTGTTGGGTTAAGCATACGCGGCGGCCGACGCCCTTCCAAGCAACCGTTGGTTGCATGCAGATGGCGATGACAGGCAATCGTGGCCCGTTGCCCTCGCCTGTGCCGTACAATGACCGACATGGAACCTATTGCACACATACATACCGACCTGCCGCAGAAGTTCGGCATCCCGCGCAACAGCTTTTTGGCGCCCCATCTTGAGGGGCGCATTGTCTTTGAGCCGGAATATGCTTCCAGCGCGTCAGTTGAGGGTCTGGACTCCTTCTCTCACCTGTGGCTGCTCTGGCGCTTTGAAAACGGAACGCCCGGCGGCACGGCCGAAGACATCGCCGTCGATGCCAAGACGCAGGACAGGTCCGGCACCAACGCCAAGTGGTCGAAGACCGTGCGTCCGCCGCGCTTAGGTGGAGCCGAGCGCGTGGGCGTATTTGCCACGCGCAGCCCGTTTCGCCCCAATCCCATCGGTCTTACCTGCGTCAAGCTCGATCATGTCGAGCTTACCGACGACGGTCCCATCGTCCATGTGCTGGGAGCGGACCTGCGCGACGGCACGCCCATCTACGATATCAAGCCCTACATTCCGTTTGCGGACTGCCACCCGGATGCGACCGGCGGCTGGATTGAGGATGCGCCGTGGCAAGAGCTCGATGTTGACTTTCCACAAGCGCTGCAGGAGATGGTCCCGTCCACAAAGCTCCCCGGCTTGGTCGAGGTCCTTCGCCAAGATCCGCGCCGCGCGGGTAGCAAACACGAGCCAAACCGCGTCTACCATCTGGCCTACGCCGGGCTCGACATATCCTTTACGGTTGATGGAACCAGGTTGACGGTAATCGCCGTCAACGACGTGCGGGACTAGCCGGCCATTCGCCGGCGCCCGCCAAATCCAACGCCAAACCCCGTGCCAAAATCGCCCACGCTGGTGGACAATAACTCCTACCAAAACAATCCGCTTTGCACGGGAGCTCAGCATGAAATACGACTTTACTTCGCTTATCGACCGTCACGGCATGGACGCCATCGCCGTTGACTCCTGGGGCGAGATCCCCAGCATGGCTCCGAACGCGCCCGACGAGGGCTTCGACCGCATCCCCATGTGGGTGGCGGACATGAACTTTGCCACGGTGCCCACGGTCCAGGAGCACATCATTCAGCGCGCCCAGCATCCCATGTTTGGCTATTTCGATCCGCGCGACGAGTACTTCGACCGCATCATCGAATGGCAGAGCCGCCGTAATGGCGTCGAGGGCCTGCTCCCGGAGCATATCGGCTACGAAAACGGCGTGCTGGGCGGCGTCGTATCGACCCTGCGCGCGTATGTCCAGCCGGGCGATGCGGTGCTGGTCCACAGCCCTACCTACATCGGCTTTACCAAGTCTATCGAAGCCGCGGGCTATCGCATTGTCCACAGCCTGCTTAAGCTCGACGACCAGGGCGTGTGGCGCATGGACTTTGAGGACATGGAGCGCAAGCTCGTCCAAAACCATATCCATGCCGCGGTGTTCTGCTCGCCGCATAACCCCTGCGGCCGCGTATGGGAGCGCGATGAGATTGAGCGCGCCATGGACATCTATCGCCGGCACGATTGCGTGGTGATCTCGGACGAGATCTGGTCCGACATCATCATGCCCGGCCACAAGCATATCCCGACGCAGTCGGTGAGCGAGGATGCCCGCATGCGCACGGTCGCCCTCTATGCGCCGAGCAAGACGTTTAACCTGGCGGGCCTGGTCGGCAGCTACCACATCATCTATAACGAGACGCTGCGCGATCGCGTGTGCGCCGTGTCCAATAAGACTCACTACAACGAGATGAATGTCCTTTCAATGCATGCGCTTATCGGCGCCTACCAGCCGCAGGGCTACGAGTGGGTCGATGAGCTCAACGAGGTCATCGAGAGCAACATTGACTACTTCTGCGATTACGTGGACGAGCATTTTGAGGGCGTGTCCTATTCGCGCCCGCAGGGCACATATATGGTGTTCCTAGACTGCACGGAGTGGTGCCGCGAGCATGGCCGCGATATTCAGTGGCTGCTCGATGAGGGCGCGCGTGTGGGCGTGGGGTATCAGGACGGCCGTCCGTTCCACGGATCTTGCCACATTCGCGTGAATCTAGCACTGCCGCTTTCGCGTGTAAGGGAAGCGTGCGACCGCCTGGACCGCTACGTTTTTGGGGTATAGGGGGCAAGCGATTCGGCCGCCGCGGTCTGCGCCCACGCCGTTAGCGTGCGTGGGCGCATAGGGCACAGAGGGCTGCGGGCACGTTTTCCGCGTTTGCTACTTTTCCTGAATCTGCTTGCCGCAAAGGTGCTCAACCGTAATTTCATACAGCTGGACGCCCCCTATGCTTTGTTTGATCTCCTCTTCGGCCTCCTCGGCGGAAGGGTAGTATTTGAGGGCGAGCTGGCGGATTGTATCTTCGACAGATGCCGGGTCATCGTTCACGAGGCGACAGCGGCCAAAAACCACGGTGCTCTGAACATAGGGTGCCCAGTCGTCATCCTTATACCAATCGTTGCCATAGACGGTAAAGCAGACTTTGTCGTTTCGTTTGAGTGCGTCGACCTTGTGTCCTGCCTTGGCACCATGAAAATAAATTTTGTCGTGCTCGGTGTCAAAGAAGTAATTGACGGGAATGGCATAGGGATAGCCATCGTCGCCGTTGACGGCAAAAACGCCGCGCTTGCAATCGGCGAGCAGCTCTCGCGCCTGTTTATCGGTGATGGCGCGCTTTTTTCTGCGAAGAGGCCTAAACATTGTGGACTCCCTTTCTTTTTGCGTGCTGCGGGCACGGCGGTGGGCGGTATGTCTATATCAAGATACTCGTTCGGGCCGTGAGACCTGTGGGGATGTCCTATTTGTCGCAGATTGAAACGTATGCCGTTTTGCCACGGGGACGGTCCTTCATAACCCGCCGTTTAGAAGCGTCCCCGACGACTGATTCCGTTTGCGGGGAAGGCGTGGGACAATACCGAGCGAATGTGATTGGGCGTCTGGGAAAAGGGGTCGCGATGAACAAGTTGAGGACGCTTGCCGACGTGTTGCGACAGGCTGGCTTTGCACGCATCACGGGCCTGTTTCTTATCTTTTACCTGCTGTGCTCGACGGCTGTCTGGCTGTCCGAGCCCACGACCCTCACGTTTGGCGATGGTCTCTGGTTTAGCTTTGAGACGGTCTCGACCATCGGCTTTGGCGATATCCCGGCCGAAACGCCGGTCGCCCGCGCTATTACCGTCGTCCTGAGCGTCATCAGTATCTTCTACATCGCCATGCTCACGGGTGTGGCGGTGAACTACTGCAATACGCTCATTAAACTGCGCCAAAAGGACACCATGGCGCGCTTTATGGATGATCTTGAGCATTTGGAAGAGCTCGATCGTGACGAGCTCGCTGACCTGTCGCGCCGCGTACGCGAATATCGCCGACGCCAACGCTAGAACGGGCGCCGTGCGTCACGACGAGGGGGACTGAATATGAATATCACCGTGTATCTGGGCGCCAGCGTCGGCAATGACCCGGCGTTTCTGCCTGCGGTGCAAGAGCTGGGCAACTGGATTGGCTCCAACGGGCACGCGCTGGTATACGGCGGGTCCAAATCGGGCCTGATGGGCGCGCTTGCCGATAGCGTGCTCGATGCTGGTGGGCATGTGACGGGCGTTGAGCCGAGCTTTTTTATCGAGGCAGAGTTTCAACACGAAGGTATTGACGACCTTATCGTGACGAGCGATATGGCTGAGCGCAAAGCCAAGATGATTGAGCTTGGTGATGCCTTCATTGCCTTTCCCGGCGGGACGGGCACGCTCGAGGAGATTGCCGAGGTCATGTCTGCGGTATCGTTGGGACACCTGAGTGCTCCGTGCATCCTGTATAACCTGGACGGTTACTACAACGACCTCAAGGCGCTGCTCGGGCATATGGTCGATAAGGGCTTATCGAGTCCGCAGCGCCAGCAAGGCATCTACTTTGCCGCCGATTTGCGCGAGATTGCCTCGATTATTGGGAGTTGAGGTTCGCATCCGTAGTGCCCTGGCACTCAATGGTGTCGTTTGGGGCGCAGATGGTTGGCTCGTCTGGACAATGCTCGCCCTACAATAAGGCGTATCTATGTTGACTTTGACCACGGGAGGACCCGATGGGTAACCTGGCAAAACCCAAAAACCGTGCGCTGTTTTTAGCTAGCGTTGCTGTGACTGGCGCTTTCGCAGGCGCTGCGGTCTGGCTGTTCTTTTTTGCGATGGAGCACGGTATCGACTATCTATGGACCGAGATCCCGCATATGCTGGGCGTCGCTTCGCCCGAGCTCGCGAGCGGTCCGTTCGGTTTTTTACCGTACCCGTTTTTCGTCTGCCTGCTGGGCGGCCTGCTGATCGGTCTGTACGAAAAGATGACGGGCACCAAGACCGATGACCTCAACCAGGTGATGGCCAAGGTAAAGCGCGACGGCCGCTACCCGTACGACAACCTCGGCAAGCTATCTCTTGCGGCATTGCTGCCGTTGCTGTTTGGCGGAAGCATTGGACCGGAGGCTGGCCTGACCGGTGTCATTGCGGGTCTGTGCAGCTGGGTCGGCGACCGCATGCGTTGCTTTGGCGCCGAGTTTAGGCAACTCACGCTGCTGGGTACCCAGGCTGCCCTGACGGCGCTCTTTACCGCGCCTGTCTTTGGCTTTGTGGCTCCGCTCGCCGGCAGCGCCGACGGCCAGGGCGCCGACGACGATGAGGACTCAGCGTCCGACGAGATCACCATCAAGCTGCCCAAGGCGCAAAAGACCGTGGTCTACGGCATTGCGATTGCCGGCGGCTTGGGCACCTATCTGTTGCTTGGCCAGCTTATGGGCGGCGGTATGGGTATGCCGAGGTTCGAGGCCGCTCGGGTGGGCAACCTCGAGCTCGCCTGGCTTATTCCCCTGGCGCTCATCGGCACTGTCTGTGGCTGGCTGTACTTTGTTTCGGAGCACGCGAGCGAGGCACTGGCCCACGCCATGGGGGAGCACCCTGTCATCAAGGCCATGCTGGCCGGTTTGGCGCTCGCCATTTGCGGCACGGTCCTGCCCTACACCATGTTTGCCGGCGAGACGCAGGCCGACGTGCTCATGGAGACCTATATGACCATTCCCGCTGGCGTACTCATTGCAACCGGTCTTGTCAAGGCCATGCTGACGCCCGCCCTTATCAACATGGGCTGGCGCGGCGGCCACTTCTTCCCGGTTATCTTCTCGGGCGTAAGCCTGGGCTACGGCCTTGCTGTCCTCACCGGCGCCGATCCGGTCTTTTGCGTCGCCGTCTGCACGGCATCGACGATGGGTGCGGTCATGCGTCAGCCGGTCATGGTCGTGGGCCTGCTGCTCATGTGCTTCCCACTCAAGGGTATCGTCTGCATGATCATCGCCGCCGTTATCGCCGCCGGCATTCCGCTGCCCAAGCCGCTGCGCAAGTAGCACGATAGCGCGCAGTCAGTACAAACATCTCAAGTCCGGTGCGGGCGCTGTGTCACGGATTTGCGGGTGGACTGGATTTCGTTCGGTATCGGCGCTACTTCCAAATTGCAAGCGCGGCGGTGCCCAGTACGATGAGGGCGAGACCGATGGCGCTGCGTCGTGAGAGTTTTTCGTTGAATGCCAGACGCGCAAATAGTACCGATACGACAATCGATAGTTTGTCGATCTGCACCGCGACGCTCACCTGGCCTGCAGCGATGGCGTAGTAATAGAGCAGCCACGATGCTCCGGTTGCGATGCCCGATGTTACGAGAAATGTGAGTTCGCGCCGGTCAACGTGCGCGACCTGCTCCAGTTTTCCCTTGGCTGCCACGATTGCCCATGCCATAACCAGTACCACGCAGGTGCGGATTGCCGTGGCCAGGTTTGACTCGACGCCTTCGATGCCGATCTTGGCGAGGATGGAGGTGAGTGCCGCGAACACGGCGGCGCCGAGGGCGTAAGCGAGCCAGGTCCGGTCTTGCTGCTGCTCGGGTCCGGCGGACTGCTTCTTCTCGATCATTAAAAACGTGCCGAGGGTGATGACAGCGGTTCCCACGAGCTTAACCGCAAGGTTGCTCGTCTCACCAAAAAGCGCGATGGCGACCAGCGCGGCGAGCACGGTGCTCATCTTGTCGACCGGTACGACCTTATTGACGTCTCCGATGCTCAACGCCTTAAAGTAACAGATCCACGAAGCACCTGTAGCGAGTCCCGAGAGGACGAGAAAGAGCCAGGATCTGGGTTCGATACTGCCAATGGTCCCAATGGATCTAGAAATGCCCGCCATTGCCCAGGCGAAAACGAGCACCACGCAGGTGCGAATGGCCGTCGCGATATCGGAGTCGGTCTGCTTGATACCGCATTTGGCCAAGATGGATGTGATGCCGGCAAAGAATGCTGACGCAAATGCTGCGACGACCCACGACACGGGTGCGATGCCTCCTTGGATAATGGGTTTATCCTGCGAGTTTTATGGACATAAGGATACCGCCCCACCATGAAGGTTTGATATGGCCGCGGCGAGACGGGGCCATGTTCCGGGGAGCCATTTGGTTAGGGCTCGAATTGAAGGTGAATGTTTTTCCGAGAAGTGAACGGCATGCCGTGAAGGGTGGTAACGACGTTGTTACTGCTTCGTCTTATCTAGTAAATGAGGTGGGGTGCCGCCCAAGTCCTTTAGCTGTCGATTACAGGTCGCGTACTCGATAAACCTTGGTGCTGACGGTGCAGCTGATTGCGCATAGCGCGAGGGCCAGGACGGCAATTCCTGCGCACAGGCAGCCGAGGACGGCGGAATCGGGATTTGCCCCGGCAATCGACATGAGCCAGTTGCTGATGGGGTTGGAGGAGCTCAGCGTGGCCATAGCAAGGCAACCGAGCAAGGCAAACAGACCAACGGACAGGCGCAGCGCCTCCATGTGTCCAAAACGAAAGAACAGCGGCTGCGCCAAAAACACCATCATGAGGGAGATGAGCATCGAGGCTGCCGAGGCAATTGCGATCTCAAATACGACCTGTCCCGTCGGGAAAATGCCTGCATTATTGAAGAGTGGGATGGTGACGATGTTCAACAGCGCGGCCGCACATGCCATGATGGCCGAGAAAGCAACGATACACAGGTAACGTGCGCAGACGATGTCTTTGCGCGAGAAGGGCAGCGTTGCCCGATAGCGCTCCCATCCGTTTTGATTGTCGAAGCCGGCTAGCGAGTTCATGATCATGATGGGCGACATGGCGCTGACTGCGCAGGCGCCAGCACTCATGCCGGAATCACCATCCGATGCGTTGGCGAGGGTCATCACGATGAATATAAATAAGCCGACACCCGCGATGCTCGGGATAAGCGTGCGAACGATGGCGAGCTCGGACATAAAGGCGCGTTTCATTTCGAAGCCCCTTTCAGCATGAGGCGAAGGTAGTCATCAATGGTTGCCCGATCGCAGGGAATCTCGGGGAAAGCCTCGAGCGTATCACGGCGGTTGGGCACGAGCACGTCCACGCTATAGGCGTGGCGGGCAGCACGGGCGCCTTCGACGCAAGCCATGAGCTCTGCGGCCTGTGCTTGCGTGCAGTGGGCGATTCCGGCGCGGTCGGTAATGTCCTCGCGTGGCAGGTCAAATGCAATCGAACCGTTATCGATGCAGATGACGCGATCGGCGGCGCTATCGAGGTCGGACGTAATGTGGCTCGAGAGCAGTACGCTGCGCTGGCCGTCGGAAACAAAGGCGAGCAGCTCATCGAGCAGCTCCTCGCGCGCCATGGGATCGAGGCCCGCGGTGGCTTCGTCCAAAACGAGCAGCCTGGCATTGTGGCTGAGCGCACAGGCGAGCTGCAGCTTCATACCCATGCCGCGGGAGAGGTCTTTGACCTTGGCTTTGGGATCAAGGCCAAATCGTTCGATAAATCTGGCGAATGTTTCGCGACTCCATGTGGGGTGCGCCGGGCCTACGAGCGTCTCGATCTGGCCCACCTTGAGCGTGGAAGGGAAAGGACACGTGTCCAGGACAAGACCGATGCGGGAGCGCAGATGGCGCTGTGTCTCGCCGGGCGCGTCGGTGCCGCAGTGCTGCCCAAACAGGTGCACCTCGCCGGCATCGAGCTTTATGAGTCCGAGCGCGGCGCGAATCGTCGTTGTCTTACCGGCGCCGTTTGCGCCCACAAAGCCAACAATCTGGCCGGGCTCCACGGTGAGTGTGACATCGCGTAGGGAAAAGCGGTCGCTTACGCGGCGTGAGACGCCTTTGAGTTCTAGCAAGTTTTGCATGGTATAGCCTTTCTTGCAGATGGCTACTGCATGGTTTCGGGGGCTACAAGGTCGAGCATCTCGTGCAATTTGTCGCGCGTGACGCCCAGGGTTTCGGCCTGCGTAGCGGCCTGCGCAAGCAACTCTTCGATATGGCAAAGCTGGTTTTCGCGCAAGAGTTCCTGGTTGCCCTCGGCGACAAAGCAGCCCTTGCCCTGCACGGTACAGATAAAGCCAAGTTGTTCCAGGTCGGCATAGGCGCGCTTGGTGGTGATGACACTCACACCGAGGTCGCTCGCGAGCGCGCGGATGCTGGGGAGTTTGGCTCCTGCAGCGAGTGCGCCCGAAAGGATCTGAGCTTTGACCTGCGAGGAGATCTGCTCATAGATGGGCTTGTCGCTCGAATTGGATAGGATGATGTCCACAGCGGCTCCTTAGCTGTTGGGCTACACGTGTATATAACCGGTAAGCACAGTATATATACACTATGCGCAGTTATGCAAGAGGAAATATGGCCTCGTCTGTCCCCTCGTTTGTTTGTCTCGATCTGTAACATCTGGAGTCGATTTTGATGGCTAGATGTTACAGATCGAGACAGTCCTTGAGGCAGCTGTTCGATGCACAGCGAGCTTGGCTGATGAATTTGTCCTGATAGGTGCCCTGTGGCGGGATTTCGCGGCTACAATAGTACGGTTTCAACGACGTAATGCACTCAATGCAAGAAAGGATCCGCATGGCAAGCCTGTCGGATGAAATCTCGTCGCGCCGCACATTCGCGATCATCAGCCACCCGGACGCCGGTAAGACCACGCTTACCGAGAAGCTGCTGCTCTATACCGGCAGCATCCAGACCGCCGGCTCGGTCAAGGGCAAGAGTTCGGCCAAGCATGCCGTCTCGGACTGGATGGACATCGAGAAGGAGCGCGGTATTTCCGTTACCTCCTCGGTACTGCAGTTCACCTACAACGGCGCCTGCGTCAACATCCTCGATACTCCCGGCCACCAGGACTTCTCGGAGGATACCTACCGTACCCTTATGGCCGCCGACGCCGCGGTCATGGTCATCGACGGCGCCAAGGGCGTCGAGGCCCAGACTAAAAAGCTCTTTAAGGTCTGTACGCTGCGCCACATTCCCATCTTTACCTTTGTGAACAAGCTCGACCACGAGGCCCGCGATCCGTTTGAGCTCATGGAAGAGATCGAGAACGTTCTGGGCATCAATACGTACCCCATGAACTGGCCAATCGGCAGCGGCCGTAACTTCCGCGGCGTGTTCGACCGTCAGACCCGTCGCGTCATCGCCTTTGAGGGCGACGGTCACGCCAACGCCACCAAGAAGGTCGCCGAGGTCGAGGCCGAGCTGGGCGACCCCGCCATGGATGAGCTTATTGGCGAGGAGAACCACAAGAACCTGATGGACGACATCGAGCTGCTCGATGGCGCCGGCGACGAGCTCGACCTGGATGCCGTGGCCTGCGGCAAGCTGAGCCCGGCGTTCTTTGGTTCGGCGCTCACCAACTTTGGCGTGGAGCCCTTCCTCAAGGAGTTCTTGCGCCTGGCCCCGACGCCGCGCGCCTATACCGATACGCTCACCAGCGAGCCGGTCGATCCGTGCCGCGACGACTTTAGCGGCTTTGTGTTTAAGATCCAGGCCAACATGGACAAGAACCACCGCGATCGTATCGCCTTTGTGCGCATTTGCTCGGGCAAGTTCGAGCGCGGCATGGATGCCTTCCACGTGCAGGGCAACCGTAAGCTCAAGCTTGCCACGGGCACGTCGATGATGGCCGATGACCGCGCCATCGTGGACGAGGCGTACGCGGGCGATATCGTAGGCCTGTTCGATCCGGGTATCTTTAGCATCGGCGACACCGTGTGCTCTGGCAAGCGCCACGTACAGTATCCGCAGATCCCGACGTTTGCCCCCGAGATGTTCGCCCGCATCACGCAGGTCGACACGCTCAAGCGCAAGCAATTCGTGAAGGGCATGGAGGAGCTTGCCCAGGAGGGCGCCATCCAGATCTTCCGCGAGCTGGGTGCCGGCATGGAGAGCGTCATCGTGGGCGTGGTCGGCGTACTGCAGTTTGAGGTGCTCGAGCGCCGCCTTAAGGCCGAGTACCGTGTTGAAGTCCGTCGTCAGCCGCTGCCCTATACGGACATCCGCTGGATCCAGAACGACCCCGACACCATCGACATCCCGGGCCTTTCGCTCACGCGTGACACCTTGCGCGTCGAGGACATGCGCGGCGGCAAACTGCTGCTGTTTACGAGCCCGTGGAATGTTGACTGGGCGACCGACCACAACCCCGACCTTGTCCTGTCGGAGTTTGGCAACGTAACGTTTTAGTGCGCCGGCGCGGTGGTCCTGTGGGGCTGCCGCGCCGCTTGCTTGCCTGCCGCCGTGTGAGCGGCTATCATACCCACCGTCGCCTCAAGACCGTGGCGGCCGAGCAGTTCGGGTCCGATATCCTGCTCGTTAAACCTAAAACCAAAGGAGTACATAATGATCAAGAAGGTCATGGAGGACTACAAGGTCCTGTTGCGGAGCATTCCCGCGGCAACGGTTTCGCTGTTTATCGTGAGCGTTATCATGATGAACCTGCTGGCCAACAAGGAGCTTATCAGCCTGCCGTATCTGGCACTCGATTGCGGCTTTGTGGTGAGCTGGGTTTCGTTTTTGTGCCAGGACATGATTTGCAAGCGCTTTGGCGCCAAGGCATCCATCAAAATTTCTATCCTCGCGTTGGCGGTCAACCTGGCCGTGAGCCTGTGCTTTTGGGCATGCTCGCTCACGCCCGGCATGTGGGGCGCCTACTACGACACGGGTATGATCGAGGTCAACACTGCCCTTAACGCCACCATCGGTGGCACCTGGTATGTGGTGCTGGGCTCTTCGCTGGCAATGCTCGTCTCTGCCGTGGTTAACTCCACACTCAACCAGTCGCTCGGCCGCATGCTCAAAAAGAATAACTTTGCGAGCTTTGCCTTCCGCTCCTATGTGTCTACGGGTGTCGGCCAGTTTATCGACAACCTAGTCTTTGCCATTGTGGTGAGCCACACGTTCTTTGGTTGGACCTGGGTGCAGGTTCTTATGTGCTCGCTGACCGGCGCTGTTGCCGAGCTGCTGTGCGAGGTCTTCCTGAGCCCCGTGGGCTACAAGGTCGTGCGCAGCTGGGAGCGCGAGAATGTGGGCGCCGAGTACCTCAAGCGCCATGCAACCGCCTAAGGAGCAAGCATGCGGGTTTTGATCACGGGTGCTTCGGGTGGTATCGGAGCCGCGTGCGTGCAGCGCTTTTTGGACGAGGGCCACGAGGTCGTGGGCTTTGATCTGCTGCCGGCGGCGATCGAACACGAGCGCTACCGCCATCTGATCGTTGATGTCCGCGAGCCTGACTCGTTTCCAGGCGACCTTGAGCCACAGGTAATCGTGAACGTTGCCGGTGTGCAGGATTCGGCCGACGATATTGCCGCCAACTTGCGTGGCACCATCAACGTGACCGAGCGCTATGCCTTTGTGGGGGAGGGGCTTGCCGCCAAGCCGACACCGGCTATCAAATCCGTGGTCAATGTGGGGTCGGCGAGCGGGCATACGGGATCGGAGTTTCCCGACTATGCCGCCAGCAAGGGCGGCGTTATCGCCTACACCAAGAACCTTGCAAACCGCCTGGCGCCGCAGGCCATCGCCAACAGTGTGGACCCGGGTGGCGTGATTACGCCGCTCAACCGTTGCGTGATGGAAGACGAACACCTGTGGAGCCAGATTATGGAACTCACGCCGCTTAAGCGCTGGGCCACCGCCCAAGAGATCTCCGAGTGGATCTACTTTGTGGGCGTGACCAACCGGTTTATGACCGGGCAGAGCCTGCTGATCGATGGCGGCGAGGCCGGCCGCACGCAATTTATTTGGCCCGAATAGGAAACGCGCCCGATGGAAAGCTGTCGGGCGCGTTTTCGATGTATCGATTTTTATCCGAGCCAAGTCCAGTTAACGGGGGTCGAGCCGTGCTGTTCGAGTAACCGATTGGCAGCGGAGAAGGGACGCGACCCCATAAAAGCGGGGAGTTCTGCCGTGGCACGGTTGGCCGAAAGCGGCGAGGGGTGCGTAGAGGCCAGGCAGAACTTGTCGGTTGCCTTGCCCGCGCCGGTCGTGGCGAGCTTGCCTTCGACCATCTGCTGGGCAAAGCGGCCCCATGCCAAAAAGACTACCGGCTGGGGCAGCTGGTAGCAGCGTTCGATAATGTAGTCGGTCAGGGTACTCCAGCCCAGCTTGGCGTGCGAGTTCGCGGCATGCTCGCGCACGGTGAGCGTGGTGTTGAGGAGCAGGACGCCCTGCTGTGCCCATGGGGTTAGGTCTCCCGTGGAGGGAATGGGACAACCCAGATCGGCATTGAGTTCCTTGTAGATGTTGCGCAGGCTCGGCGGCAACTTGGTTTGCGTCGCGGGGACCGAGAACGACAGCCCCATGGCCTGGTTGGGTCCGTGATAGGGGTCTTGACCCAAGATGACAACCTTGACCTGGTCGGCCGGCGTGTAGGCGAGGGCATTGAGGATGTCGTCTTGTGCCGGGTAGATGGTCTGCTCGGCACGCAAAAGGGCGATACGCTCGAGCAGCTGGTTCGTAGTGTCACGTACCGGCTGCGGCGCATTGCCCAACCAAGTTGCTATGTTGAGGTCGCGGGTTGCGGTGTCCATGGGGCTCCTTTATGGCAGATGCTCTGTTGGCATCTATTGTAAAGGCGCACCGGTTGCCTTTATGCCACGGCTGTATGAAGAGCGGGGTCTACGAGACGTGCTCGGGCGCTCCTGCCATGCGAGCCTGTCCATGCGCGCGAAGGCGCGGAAGTTCGACGGTTGCCACCATGACGCCGGTGAGGATGAGGGCGGCACCAAAGAAGGCGATGGGGCTCAGGACTTCGCCGACCAGGAAGAACGAAAAGACGGCAGAGCATACCGGCTCGAGCGAGAAGGCGAAACCGGTGGTCTCGGCAGGCACATGGGGCTGCACGAGCGTTTGGGTGATAAAGCCGTAAGCAGAGCAGATGAGTGCGAGCGCAATGACGACCACGATCTCGCTGGGCGTACTGGGAAGCGTGAAGCCGCCAAAGGTGAATGCGGCGATGCCCGAGAACAAGCCGCCAAAGCCCAGCTGCCAAACGCCCAGAGCCAGCGGGTCGACATCTTCGACAAAGCGCTTCGCCACAATGATGTGTCCGGCGTAGACAAAGGCGGAGAGCAGCATGATGAGCGCGCCCGGGTTCAGGCTAGTGAAGTCGGCGCCCGAGAGCAGCAACATACCGCAGGTGACGATGGCGGTGCCGACGAGCACTTTGCGCTCGGGGGCGCGGCGCAGCAGGGCGGCGTTGGCAAACGGCACGATTACGACCGTCAGGCTCTGCAAAAAGCCGGCAGTGGAGGCAGAGGTGAGGCTGGAGCCCAGGCACATGCAGGTGAGCTCGGTTGCCATAATGGCGCCGATGATGGCGGCACGGACCATAAGGTCGCGGTTGATGCGCAACGCGTGCTTGTGGAAGAGCAGCAGGCAGACCACAAAGGCGATGATGCAGCGTAGCGCGACGATGCTCGTGGCGTTCATGCTGTCCATGCCGATCTTCATGAGGGGATACGAAAAGCCCCATGCGACGGGAACGGAAAATGAGAGCGCGATTGCTTTTTTGCGATCCATGGGACTCCTTTTGTTACAGAACGGTTTCGCAAAAAGGATTCTGCTCCCAGATATGGATGTAGTAAAGCGAATGTATCTTCAGTATGATTAAGAAATACTAATGTTGGCAGAAAAAGCCCTGGCAAAACGTTTTACGGCTGCATTGATGTGGAGGTGCGATGGCATCGCGGTATCAGATTGTTTGTATGGTGGTCGATCGCGGCAGTCTTAAGGGCGCGGCGGACGAGCTGGGCTATACGCAAAGTGCGGTGAGCCAGGCCGTCAAGGCACTCGAGCGCGAGCTGGGTACCACGCTTATCGAGCGCGGTAAGCAGGGCGTTTCGCTTACGCGCGACGGTAAACAATATCTGCCGTATCTGCGCCAGATTGTGACTGCCGAGGCTGAGCTCGAGGGCAAGCGCCAGGAGTTGCTGGGGCTTTCGTCGACCGATATTCGCATCGCGACGTTTACCAACGTGAGTCGAACCGTGTTACCGCGTGTGATCCGCGACTTTGGGGCGCTGCACCCGGGCGTACGCTTTACCCTTAAGCAGGGCGACTACACGCGCAACGCCCAATGGGTGCACGATGGCGTGGTCGATTTTTGCTTTACGGCACGCGGGTTTACCGCTGGCCTCGAGAAGCGCGTGGTCTATCACGACGAGTTGGTGGCACTGTTGCCTGTCGCGCATCCGCTGGCGGCAAAGGAAAAGGTGACACTCGCCGACCTGGCTTCCGAGCCGTTTGTGCTTCTGGATGAGGGCGAACAGAGCCTGGTGCTCGATGCATTCGCGGCGCATGGCCTGTCGCCGCACGTGACGAGCGAGGTCACCGACGACTACACCATCATGGCGATGGTGGAGGAGGGCCTAGGCGTGAGCATGCTCTACCGTCGTACTGTGGAGGGCATGCGTGCCGATATTCGCGTACGTCCCATCGTGCACGCCCCCTCGCGCGACGTAGTGGCGGCCTGGCGCAGCTGGGACACCATGCCCATCGCCACGAGGCGCTTTATCGACTATATGAGCTCGCATATTGTCAATTAATGACTGGCGCGGCGTTGAGTGCGGTGTTTAGCGGGCTGTCGCTTTGGCTTGGGTGACACGATAGGTGCGTGCCGGGTGGCAGAGTAGCACCGCCACGACCATAAAGAACGCCGTGGTGCCCAGGCTGATGGGGTAGACCATCATGATGTTCGCAAAGGTGCGGAAGTGCGGGAACACGCAGAACACCCAATAGAAGCGGATGCCGCAGACGCAGATCATGGTGATGAGGGCGGGCGTGAGCGAGATACCAAAGCCGCGCAGGTAGCCGGACATGTTTTCGTAGAACATGCTAAAGGCGTACGCCGGGAAGATCGAACACACGCGGATATAGCCGATCGAGACGATGTTGGGGTCACTGTTGAACAGTGCCAGGATCTCGCGCCCCAGACCGACGATGACGATAATCGTGGTGAGCGCAACGATGCCGCCTTCGACCAGGCAGACCTTGAGCGTCTTGGTGCAGCGGTCAATCTGGCGTGCGCCGTGGTTTTGTCCCACAAAGGTGGTGCAAGCCTGGCTAAAGCTGTTGAGCAGGTTGTAGCACACGTACTCCAAGCTCATGGCGGCGCTCGATGCGGCCATGACTTCGGTGCCCAGGCTGTTGATGGCGGACTGGATGATGATGTTGGCAACGGCAAAGACGGCGCTCTGAATACCGGCGGGCAAGCCGATCTTAACGATGCGCTTGAGGGAAACGGGGTCTAAGCCTAAGTCGCGCGGGGTGACGCGGACGACGGAGTCGGTCTTGAGCAGGCGGATAAAGAGCGTAGCGGCGCTGACGGTGTAGGCGATGGCGGTGGCGATGGCGACGCCCGCGACGCCCCAGTGGAGTACGGGGACAAAGATGAGGTCCAGGCCAATGTTGAGGACGGTGGACACGGCAAGCGCCTGCAGCGGCATACGGGTGATGCCGACGGAGCGGAAGATCGCGGCCTCAAAGTTGTAGAGCAAGATCGAGGGCATGCTGAGCAAAAAGACGCGCAGGTAGAGCGAAGCGAGCGGCATGGTTTCGGCAGGAACGTTGAGCGCGGCGAGCATGGGCTCGGCAAAGATCTCGCCCAGCGCGATGACGACAAAGCCCACGAGCGCCATTAAAACCGAGGTATGGACGGCACGTTTGACCATGTTCTGATCGTTGCGGCCGATAGCGTTGGCGATGACCACATTTGAGCCAAGCGACATGCCGATAAACAGGTTGAGCATAAGACTGGTAAGCGGAACATTGGAGCCGACCGCTGCCATGGCAAGGGTTCCCTGGTCGCCCGAGAAGTTGCCGATGATGACCGTGGCGATGAGGTTCGATAGCTGTTCCAAGATGCTCGTGGCGGCCACGGGGAAGGCGAACAGGGGAATATTGCGCCACAGCGAGCCGGTGGTCATGTCAATGTGCTTAGATGCGGTATCGGCCATATACTCTCAATCTCTAATATGCTATTTCGTGCTTATTTGCGCAGACGATGATACTCCTAATGCAACCAGTCGGTACTTAGATAGTCGTTGGGACGTTCTTAAACGACTGGTCATTCAATAACGTCCCCGATGACTAGGTGGGGAAGGCGTGCGACAATGGTGGGCGTTGTGTTGTTCGCGCTAAGGAGTTGCCATGTTGTTGTGTCCCGTTTGCCATGAGCCGTTGGTGGACGACGAGCGCGGTGCTACATGCGCGGGCGGACACCGGTTTGACCGTGCGCGCGAGGGCTATCTAAATTTGCTGCGCTCGTCCAAGAGCGGCGACTCCATGGGCGATCCCAAGTCGCAGGCGCGCAGTCGTCGCGACTTTCTTAACCGCGGTTACTACGCGCCGTTGCGCGATGCGATGGTCGAGCTGGTGCGCAAGCAGGTGTCTGGACGTGCAACGTCTGCGAATGGCCCCATGACGCTGCTCGATATTTGCTGCGGCGAGGGCTACTACACCAGTGCCATGGGTGCGGTGCCGGGCGTGGATGCTTACGGTTTCGACCTGGGCAAAGAGATGGTGCGCCTGGCCGCCAAGCGCGGCGATGCGACCTATTTTGTGGCCAACATGAAGGATATCCCCGTGGCCGATGGCGCCTTCGATATGGTGACCGAGCTCTTTGCTCCCTTTAACGAGCGCGAGTTTGCTCGCGTGCTGGTGCCCGAGGGCTCGCTCTACACCGTGGTGCCGGGTGCCCATCATCTGTTTGGGCTCAAGGAGGTGCTCTACGACAGGCCATACCTCAATGACGAGAAGCTGCCGAAGACTACCGAGCTCGAGTTGGTCGGAACGCGGCGCGTGACAGCTTCTATCACCCTCCAGACCCAGGCCGACATCGAGGCGGTGTTCCAGATGACGCCGTACTGCTACCGCACGCGCCCCGCCGACAAAGCACGCCTGGCAAACCTCGATACCCTTCAGACCGACATCGACTTCATCATCGCCGAGTACCGCCACAGCTAACCTACAAAAAAGGGACAGGTTTATTTTGGCGGGTTTTATCTGGGCAAACGTAAAGGGCCGACCGCGTTGCTGCGCGATCGGCCCTTTTTAGTTGCTTGGCTGCAGAGGTTATGAGAAGCGAGCGCTTACAGACGGTCCTTGTTTTCGGCCTTAACGGCGCGCGCCTGCTGAATAAAGAACAGGTCGTAGACCACGATGACAAAGGCGCCGATATTGACGGCGCTGCCGCCGAGCGCGGGAAGGGTAAGCACAGCCTGGACGAGCGTAGCGACCGCGGCAACGATACCGAGCTTAAACGCGCCATCCACCTGCGAAGGCTTGTTGGCACCCTTGATGCCCGCAACACCTGCGGCAAGATCGACAACGCCCTTGGCAATCACAACGACAGCAGCGAGTATGGCGTTCGATCCGTAGACGGATTCTAATTTGCCGGTCGCGATGCCGGCGATTCCGATGACGAGGCTGGCGATGCCTAAAACAAAATAGATGAGGGCAAGGATTTTGAGTGTCTTGCGCGCGGCGCTCATAGGTAGTCCTTTCGATTCGGGAGCTGCCAGTCTGGCGCGTCCCATAAGCTGCACATATCGTGAAGCACATTGTAGTTCAACGTGATGGCGTGTGTGCTAGAAAGCGCTTCTCGCCTGTGCAGAGCAATCTTTCAAAAAGGAAAGCTGGACGTAAGCCAAATCGATGGCAGCACATGTGCGGCGCTGCGATGATGAGGTCGTGATAAGGAGTTGGTCTAAGGAGGAGCCATGATGTACGGAACAGGGCAAGTGCGCGAGCCGCGGTCGTTGGGAAGGCGCATGAGTGATTCTGTGATCGCTGCCGTATGCACGGGATTGATGGCGGTGCTTTGCATTGGGATGCTGTGGGCCATGTCGCATGTGGGACAATAGCGGACGGTTGAGTGCCGACAGGGGCGGCGCTCACGTATTCAGTTTGCTTGTAAAGGAGTGCCCATGGGCCGCATCGATCCCTTTTCTGTTGCTCGGGCCGCGGGGCTTGAGCTGACCGGGAAGCCCGAGGGCCTCACGCTCACCGACGGCGCGATGGAGCTACGTGCCGATTTTGCCCGCATGCTTCCACGGCTCAAGCAGGGCCGTCTGCAGCAAGAGCTGCTGGTGAAGGCTGCGCGCACGAAAGGCATCGAGCAGCCATGGGCGATTGACGCCACGGCAGGCTTTGGCGAGGATTCGCTGCTGCTGGCCGCCACGGGCTTTACCGTCGATCTGTATGAACAGGATTGCGTGATTGCGGCATTGCTCAAGGATGCCTTGGACCGCGCGGCGGATGATCCGGCGCTT
Source organism: Collinsella sp. AF31-11 (assembly GCF_003475605.1). Taxonomy (NCBI): domain Bacteria; kingdom Bacillati; phylum Actinomycetota; class Coriobacteriia; order Coriobacteriales; family Coriobacteriaceae; genus Collinsella; species Collinsella sp. AF31-11. Next base: position 101,748 of record NZ_QRQS01000003.1, on the reverse strand, counting down.
GCGGCTGCCGTGGCACGCATGCGCTTGCATGCGGGCGAGGACAGCATTGCCGGCCTTCGCCATACGGCTGAGCTGGTCGAGCGCGGTGAGCTCGCGGCTCCCGATGTGGTGTATTTGGACCCCATGTTTCCCGAGCGCACCAAGAGCGCGGCGGTTAAAAAGAAGTTCCAGCTCTTGCACCATTTGGAGCAGCCGTGTGCCGATGAGGAGACGCTGGTCGAGGCTGCTCTTGCGCCGTGCCCGCGCAAGGTTGTTATCAAGCGGCCAGTGAAGGGGCCGCTGCTTGCCGGCGTTAAGCCGAGCTATCGGCTTGCGGGCAAGGCTGTCCGCTACGATGTTTTGGTGCCGCCGCGCCCGTAGCCTGCGCACGATGGCCGGTGCTGCGTGAGCGTCGCGCCGATGCAGCGCCTATTTCCAAGGGTGCGACGTCAAATGCCACCCGCCGCAGTATTCGCATTTGTAGCAGGTCAAGCCACGCCGCCCATGGTTTTCGCAGTCGGCCATAACGGCCTCGGCCTCGGCGCGTGTGTCGTAGCGGTTTTTGCGCTCGCACGACTTGTAGCGCCAAGCCTCATCGCGCTCGGCGTCCAGGGCGTCGCGCCGCTCGTCCTCGCGCGCAAACAGGTCGCTCATATCGCCGCCGGTGGCAGCGCCCAAAAACTCGCTTTTGGCCTTTGACCAGGCGGCTCGCTTTTTGCTTCCCATCTGCTTCGTGTCCTTTCCAAACGCTGGTATCATTGCTCAATCAAAGTGATACCAATAAACGTGAGGTCGCCGCGTGATGATCAGAAAAACCCTCGATACCGACATTCCCGCCGTCATGGCCATCTATGACGTCGCCCGCGCCTTTATGCGCGCGCATGGCAACGCCACGCAGTGGCCCGAGGGCACGCCTTCGGCCGAGCAGCTGACTGCCGATATCGCCGCCGGCGGCAGCTATGTGTGCGAAGTCGACGGTCGCGTGGTGGCGACGTTTGCCTTTTTGCCGGGCCCGGACGAGTGCTATGACGTCATCGAGGACGGTCAGTGGCGTAGCGACACTCCGTACGCCGTGCTGCACCGCGTGGCGTCCGACGGCACCGTGCACGGTATCGCGGCCGCGATGTTTGCCTTTGCCAAGGAGCGTGCCGACCATCTGCGTATCGATACGCACGCGGACAACCTGCCCATGCAGGGTGCGAGCATGAAGGCGGGGTTCGAGCGCGCCGGAGTCGTGTATGTGTCGGACGGCACGCCGCGTGTTGCGTTCGACTGGCTGCGCGAGGCATAAGAGCGAGGACGCGTATCAACAATCCATGTACATGAAAATGGCCCCGGGCGGGGCCATTTTCGTTCGATGCGCTGTTTTGCAAGCCGGCTTTCGCAAGGCGCGAACCTGCGAAAATCGCCGCGCGGCAACGCGGGGCGATGAGCTCGGTCGGGGGATAGGGCCCGCTTCGCCCGCCGGCCCGTAAATTGTATCATCCAGTGTGGAACGAGGGTGCCCGTTGCCACGTGCGATGGGCTTGCAATAAGAGGAGAGCCATGTCGAAGCAAGCGGTCGTTGGAATCTTGGCGCATGTCGATGCCGGCAAGACTACGCTGGCCGAGGCCATGCTGTTCAACGCAGGTCGCATTCGCAAGCGCGGCCGTGTGGACGACGGCGACTCGCACCTGGATACCAACGCTATCGAACGCGAGCGCGGCATCACGATTTTCTCGTCGCAGGCCGTGCTCGACCACGGCGATACCCACGTCATGCTCGTGGACGCCCCCGGTCACGTCGATTTTTCGGCCGAGGCGGAGCGCACGCTGCGCGCGCTCGACTATGCGATTTTGGTTGTGGGCGCCAACGATGGCGTGCAGGGACACACCGAAACCCTGTGGCGCCTGCTTGCGCGCTATGACATCCCGACGTTCGTCTTTATCAACAAAATTGATTTGGAGAATCCCGGCCGCGATGTTTTACTGGCACAACTTGGGCAGCGCCTTTCCGAGGGCTGCCTAGATGCCAGCGAACTACTGGCGGGTGGTGCCGTTCAAGAGGACGCTGCTGCGTTGGACGAGGCGGCGCTCGATGAGTTTCTTGAGACGGGCGAGCTTTCTGTCGCAACGCTGTCGCGCATGGTTGTCGAGCGCAAGCTCTTTCCCTGCTTTGCCGGCTCGGCGCTCAAGGACCAGGGCGTGGGCGAGCTGCTGGATGGCATGTGCACGCTGATGCGTGAACAGGCGTGGGCCCCGGAGTTCGCCGCGCGTGTCTATCGCGTCAGCCGAGGTGTTCGTGGCGAGCGCTTGGCTTGGGTTAAAGTGACCGGCGGCGCGCTACGTGCAAAACAGATGATCGAGGGGCGCTCCGGTGCCGAGGTATGGGGGCAGAAAGTCGATCAGGTGCGCATCTATAACGGAGAGAAGTACGAGCTTGCCCAGGAAGTTGCCGCTGGCGGTATTTGTGCCGTGACGGGTCTTGCGCACGTTCGCCCGGGGGATGCCTTGGGTGTGGAGCCCGGGTGCGATGCGCCCGTCATTGCGCCGGTCCTTACCTATACGGTGCTCCCGGGCGAACATGATGTCCATGCGGTGTTTAAAGCGCTGACTGAGCTGGCGGACGAAGACCCCATGCTCGGCGTAAGCTGGAATACGCATCTTGAGCAGATTCACTTGCAGTTGATGGGCGCCGTGCAGCTAGAGGTCGTGCAGCGGGTGTTGGCCGATCGCTTTGGCCTTTCGATTGAGTTTGAGCCCGGCGGCATTCTCTATAAGGAGACGATCTCGCAGCCGGTCGAGGGCGTGGGCCACTTTGAACCGCTGCGCCATTACGCCGAGGTGCACCTGCGCCTGGAGCCGCTGCCAGCGGGTTCGGGCGTGCAGGTTGGCACCGTGACCTCGACCGACGAGCTCGATCTGAACTGGCAGCGTTTGGCACTCACCAACGCCATGGAGCGCGATCACCTGGGCGTGTTGACCGGCTCGCCCATCACCGATGTGCGCATTACGCTTACGGGTGGCCGTGCACATGCCAAACACACCGAAGGCGGTGATTTTCGCCAGGCCACGTACCGCGCGATTCGTCAGGGTTTGATGCGGGCACGCGAGGCGGGTGCGGCGGTGCTGTTGGAGCCGTGGTACCACTTTGAGCTCGAGGTGCCGGGAGATTGCGTGGGCAGGGCGCTTTCGGATGTCACGCGCATGGGCGCCGAGTACGAGCCGCCGGCGATGGCGGGCGACCGGGCGAAGCTTGTGGGTCGCGTGCCAGCATCCGAGGTACAGGATTATGCGCTGGAGGTGGCTGCCTACACGAGCGGCCGCGGACATCTGTACCTGGAGTTCGCCGGTTATGCGGCATGCCATGATGCCGAGCGCGTCATCGAGACGGCCGCCTACGAGCCCGAGGCCGATCTGCCCAACACGCCCGATTCGGTCTTTTGCGCCCACGGCGCCGGCTATACGGTCAAATGGTACGACGTGCCCGCCGCGGCACACGTAAAGATCGATCCCGCCACCTTCCGCCCCTATCGCCCCGCCGACGCGGAATTTTTCGGCTACATGTGACAAAGGGACAGTCCCTTTGTCACATTCAGTTGGTGTAACTCGGTATAAGTTGGTATAACTATTACCAGCGTTTGCCAATCCGAGGAGGCCGACATGAATCCAAATCCCTTTAAGCCAACGGCTGGTAAGCGACCTCCGGTGCTCATCGGTCGCGAGTCGGTCATCGAAGATTTTGAGGAAGGACTCGATAACGGCGCGGGAGCGCCGGGCAGGCTCATGCTCATTACGGGAAACCGCGGCTGCGGCAAGACGGTTCTCCTACGGGAGCTGCAACGTCTGGCCAGCGAGCGCGGATGGGCGGTTGTCTCCGATTCCGCTTCGCTTGGTTTATGCGACCGCTTGACCGACGCGCTTCGCTCGAATAAACCCGTTGTGACGTCAATGGAGTTTGGTCCGTCATTTGGCCGAATGTCGGTCGAGGCGGCGCGGGCAAAAGGCGAGACGTTGCGAGGGCTGGTCAACGAACGTCTCAAGAAACTCGGCCCAAGCAAGGGTATTCTGTTTGCGATTGACGAGGCTCAATCTGCGTCTATCGAGGAACTGGCGGCTCTCGCCGTTCTCTATCAGCAGGTGCTCGGAGATCAGGATGCCACGGGCTTGCCCGATAGCGACCAGCGTGGTCTTGCGCTGGTTTTTGCCGGCTTGCCCAGTATGGTTGACGATCTGCTCGAAGAGCCGAGCGTGACGTTTTTGCGACGCGCCCAGCAGCGTACGTTGGGGGCGATTTCTTTGCCCAAGGTGCGCGATTCATATGTCCAGACGATCGAGTACGCCGGCCTTTCCGTTGATGCGGAGACGGCGAACCTTGCGGCACACAAGAGCATGGGGCATCCCTATATGGTTCAGCTGGTGGGATATTACATGTGGCGGTCTGCTGTCCGGCGTGGCTCACAGGTCATTGAAAGGCGCGATGTCGAGGATGGCCATGCGGATGCCGTCTCCGAGTTCTACGAAGCGGTTGACGCGCCTCTGTATTACGGGTTGCGTAGTCCGCAGCGTCTCTTTATCGAGGCCATGGCGGTTGACGAGGACAAGCCGACGCGTATGGCGGATATCATTGAGCGCTGCGACCGTACCCAGAGCTGGGCGAGTAAATATCGCGCAAGCCTGATTCGCGAGCGCGTCATCGAGGCTGCCGGATACGGCCTCGTCCGGTTTAGCGTGCCTATGCTGGGCAAATACATTCGCGATCGTGTTTTATGGCACGAGTGATGTGACAAAGGGACTGTCCCTTTGTCACATTCCTTTGTCACATTCGATTAACAGGAAGGGGAGCGATGACGGTGTCGCAACAACCAAGTGCTATCGAGGTGCGCGGTGCGCGCGTCCATAACCTCAAAGACATCGATATCGATATTCCGCTGGGAAGGCTCGTGGGTATTGCCGGCGTGTCGGGCTCGGGCAAGAGCTCGCTGGCGCTGGGGGTTCTGTATGCCGAGGGCTCGCGTCGTTATCTGGAGGCGCTCAGCACTTATACCCGCCGTCGTCTGACGCAGGCCGAGCACGCTCAGGTGGACGAGGTGCTGCACGTGCCGGCGGCACTCGCATTGCATCAGCGCCCCAGCGTGCCGGGCGTGCGCTCGACCTTTGGCACCATGACCGAGCTCAACAACAGCCTGCGTCTGCTCTTTAGCCGCTGCGCCCATCACGTTTGCCCGCACTGCGGGGCGCGCGTGGAGCCGAGCCTTAACGTCGCCGCGGGCCTGTCGCTCACGTGCCCCGCATGCGGCCGTGAATTCTACGCGCCGAGTGCCGAGGACCTTGCCTTTAACAGCGGCGGCGCGTGTCCTACCTGCGGCGGTACCGGCGTCATGCGCGAGGTGGACGAGGCGAGCCTGGTGCCCGACGAGTCAAAGACTATCAACGAGGGCGCGGTGCTTCCTTGGGGCACACTCATGTGGGATCTGATGAAGCAGGTAGCCGGCGAGATGGGCGTGCGTACCGACGTGCCGTTTAGCCAGCTCACGCCCGCCGAACGCGACATCGTGTTCCATGGTCCGGCGGTTAAAAAGCACATTCTCTACGTTCCCAAAAACGGCGAGGGTGCCACGCCGCTCGACTTTACCTATTACAACGCCGTCTATACCGTTGAGAATGCGCTCGCCAAGGTTAAGGATGACAAGGGGCTCAAGCGCGTTGCACGCTTTTTGCACGAGGGGCCGTGCCGCGACTGCGGAGGCACGCGTCTTTCCGATGCCGCGCGCCAGTCTCAGGTGCGCGGTATCAATCTGGCGCAGGCGGCGGCCATGACGCTGGGCGAGGCGATTGAGTGGGTGCGCGGGGTGCCCGCATCCTTGCCGACTGAGATGCGACCCATGGCCGGGGACATCTGCGATTCGTTTTTGAGTACGGCTCGCCGCCTGGTCGATCTGGGCCTCGATTACCTTTCGCTCGACCGCGCCGGTGTCACGCTGTCTACGGGTGAGCGCCAGCGCGTGCAGCTTGCCCGCGTGGTGCGCAACCGATCGACGGGCGTGCTGTATGTGCTGGACGAGCCTTCGATCGGCTTGCATCCTGCCAATGTCGACGGCTTGGTGGACGTGATGCGCGATCTGGTGGACGACGGCAACACCGTGGTTGTTGTCGACCACGACACGCGCGTGCTGGCAGAAGCCGACTATCTGGTCGAGATGGGCCCCGTTGCCGGAGCAGACGGCGGCCATGTAATCGCCGCCGGTACGGTAGACGAGGTCGAACAATCGCAGGGCAGCCGCATCGTCCCGTTTTTGCGCGCAGAGCCCAAGCGTCTGCGCCCGCAGGTGGCTGACGACGAAATGTTCGACCAAGGCCATATCCGCATGGCGATCGATGCCATCCATACCGTCAAACCACTCGAAGTCGATATCCCGCGCGGCCGCCTTGTCGCGGTGACGGGCGTTTCGGGTTCGGGCAAGACGACGCTGGTGCTCGAGACGCTCATCCCGGCACTCAAGGCGCAGGCGGCCGGCGAGCGCCTGCCCAGGCACGTGCGTTGGGTCGATGCCGAGGGTATCGCGCGCGCCAACCTGATTGACGCCACGCCCATCGGCGCCAACGTGCGCTCGACGGTGGCAACCTATGCCGACATCCACGATGAGCTGCGCCGTGCCTTCGCCCGCACGCCCGAGGCCAAGGCGGCGGGGTATAAGGCGGGTGCCTTTAGCTACAACACCGGCGCTTTGCGTTGCCCTACGTGCGATGGCACGGGCTCGATATCGCTTGACGTGCAGTTTTTGCCCGATGTCGAGATCGTCTGTCCTGCATGCCGTGGCTCGCGTTATGCAGACGCAGCATCACATGTCCATCGCGAGGGAAAGGACGGCAGCCTGCTTACGTTGCCGCAACTTATGGATATGAGCGTGGATGAGGCCCTCGACGCGACCGTCGGACTCAAGAAAGTTCAGGCACGCCTGCAGACGCTTCACGATCTGGGGCTGGGATACCTGACACTTGGCGAGCCCACGCCGGCGCTCTCGGGCGGCGAGGCGCAGCGACTCAAACTTGCGAGCGAGATGGGCCGCGTGCAGGACGATGCCATATTCGTGTTCGACGAGCCCACCATCGGTCTGCATCCGCTCGATGTTCAGGTGCTGCTGAGCGTGTTTGATGGCCTCGTTGCCAAGGGCGCCACGGTTATCGTGATCGAACACGATCTCGACCTTATCCGTAACGCCGACTACGTGATCGATATGGGCCCGGGCGGCGGCGATGCCGGCGGGCAGGTCGTCTGCGCCGGCACGCCGGACGACATCGCGGCCTGCCCCAAGAGCATTACCGGCCGCTACCTCTAACCGAATGTGACAAAGGGACGGTCCCTTTGTCACATTCCGGGAAAGCCTGTCTGACGCAGGGCCTCGTAGAGGACGATGGCGGCGCTGTTGGAGAGGTTGAGTGCGCTGATGCGGTAGTCGTTCGGGTCGACGAAGTTGCCGCAGATATCCTGTTGAAGGATGGCCTCGTGGCTGTCCTCGGTATGTCCGAGCGATTCCTCGTGGGCTTCCCATGCCTCGGCATTATCGAGTGAGTCACAATCGCGCAGCATCGGGATGCGCTCGCAGCGCTCAGGCGCCGCGGCAAGCAGTGGCTCGGGAATCCCCGAGCTCTCGCTGCCAAAGACCAGATAGTCACCGTCGCGGTAGGTGCTTTGCGCATAGGTGCGGCGCGCTTTTTTGGTCAGCAGGTGCAGGCGCTCGTCGGCGGGGGAGAGACCGTTGCGCGCAAGGAAATCCTCCCAGCTGGCATATGTCGTCACGTTCAGGTTTTGCCAGTAGCCCAGGCCGGCTCGACGCACCGTCTTGTCGTCGAGCGAAAAGCCCAGCGGCTCTACCAGGTGCAAGCGAGTGCCAGTGACCACGCAGGTACGGCCGATATTGCCTGTATTGGCCGGAATCTCGGGCGCGTATAGCACGATATTGAACATGAATCTCCTTGGCTCAGAATGAAAAACCACCACGAAGGGGACAGGCACCTTCGTGGTGGTTTGGCAGTTACGTGGGCGGAAAAATGCTAGCTTCGTTAAACCTAGGCGCGGTGCCAGTCGGTCAGGCAGGCATCGAGGGCGGCGATGAGCGCGTCCTTGTCCATGTGACGGCCGATGATGCACAGGCTCGTCATGCGATCGCCCGTCTCGTCGTCCCAAATCTGCATGATCTCGGGGTTCTCGTCGATAATCTTCTGCTTCTCATCCTCGGGTGCAGAATCGACAAACAGACCGTTCTCCATCAGGCGCATCTGGTGGCCGGCCTGCTCAAACATGTAGCACATGTCCGGATCGCCGGTCTGCCACAGCGGGCCCTTGACGCGAATGACCTCGTCGGGCCACTCCTGCTCGACAAAATCGGTGAACTTCTGCAGGTCAAACGGCTTGCGGCGCGAGTACACAAAGGTCTCGATGTCGTACTCGAGCACCTCGGGGTCGTCGTGCTCCTCGGGATGCTCCATGGCCTCGATCCAGGCGGCGGAGTTGTAGGCGCGCATAAAGTCGAAGCGGTCGGTGTCGAGCAGCTCCTCCATGGGGACCTCGCCGTTTTGGGCCTCGACAATCACGGCGTCCTTCTGCAGGCTGCGCACGATGGCCTTGAGCTCGGCGATCTGCTCAGGCGTCACGGTGTCGGTCTTGTTGAGGACCAGCGTGGAGCAGAATTCGATCTGCTGGATGAGCAGACTCTCGATGTCGTCCTCGTCGATATCCTCGGCTAGCAGGTCGCGACCGCCGTTGAACTCGTCGTACATGCGGGCGCAGTCGACCACAGCCACGATGTTGTCGAGCGCAAGCTTGGGCTCGCCGCTCACCTTGGCCTCGTCGCAGAAGCTCGAGATGGTGTAGGCGATGGGGATAGGCTCGCAAATCCCCGAAGCCTCGATGATGATGTAGTCGAACTTGCCCGAATCGGCGATGCCCTGCAGCTGGTTGGCCAGGTCGTCCGAAAGCGTGCAGCAGATGCAGCCGTTGGTGAGCGGGATAAGGTCGTCGGTCTCGGAAAGGCCGCCGTCGGCGATGAGGCTGGCGTCGACGTTGATCTCGCCGATATCGTTGACGATCACGGCAGCGCGGATGCCACCGTCGTTGGCGAGGATGTGGTTGAGCAGCGTGGTCTTGCCGGCACCGAGGTATCCGGTAAGCATGATGATCTTCACGGGTTTGTTGGGCATGTGCCCTCCTTTGTTAGACATGGCTTACAGCTGAATCTTATGCCAAACGCCTGCTCTTATACCCACGCACGGGCAAATAACACAGGCTACTCCCAGGCTCCCCATACGTCGGGACAATAGCCGACGGTGGCCTTTTTGCCGTTGCGCACGATGGGTTCGGCCAGAACCTGCTGGTTCTCGAGCAGCTTATCAAAGCGCTGACTGGGGGTGAGATGCTGGATGAGCGCGAGCGTCTCCTCGTCCTTGGCTTTGGGGTTGAGCAGCTTGTCGATGCCGCCGACCGCCTGCATCACGCTCGTGAGCTCGCCCTTGCTCATCTCCTTTTCCTTAAGGTCGATAAACTGCACCTTAATGCGGCGCTCCTTAAAATAGCGCTGGGCCTTCTTGGTATCGAAGGACTTTTTGGTACCGAAGATCTGCACGTTCATTGTTTGGTTCCGCCGTTCTACCTGATGAAGTTGGTCCTAGCGCGATCGGCCTGGGGGGCTTCGATGCCGGCGGCCTTTCCCGCCTCGATGCAACGCAGTAGCCAGGCCATGTTATTGCCGATGTTTCGCATGGTGGCGAGGCCCTCGGCGTCTTGGGTGGCCTCACCCGGCATGGCACCAAAGACGTTGTTCCAGTAGGTGGATGCTACCACGGGCATCTGGTTGATGGTGAAGTACTTGTTGAGCACGTCGAAGGTGGTCGACGTGCCGCCGCGGCGGGCAACGGCGACAGCGGCGCCCGGCTTGTGCGCAAAGGCCTTGCTGCCTGCATAGAATGCGCGGTCGAGTGCCGAGAGGATGCGTCCGCTGGGATGTGCGTAGTAGACGGGCGAGCCAAAGACAAAGCCGTCTGCCTGCTCGGCAGCGGCAATCAGCTCGTTGACCACATCGTCGTCAAAGGTGCAACGGCAATCGAGCTTGCCGCACTGGCCGCAACCGATGCAATCGCGAATAGGCTTGGCGCCCAGCTGAAACATCTCGGCCTCGATGCCCTCGGCGTTGAGCTGCTCGGCGACCTCGGCGAGTGCGCGGGCCGTGTTGCCGTTTGCCTTGGGGCTGCCATTGACCAAAAGAACCTTCATCACAAACTCCATCTGCTATCGGTGAATTCTGCTGAGAATTATCTCACGTTGTGTGCGACGGCGTTGGCACGGTGCAGGCGATGTTTATTTCGCAACGTTCTTAAGGGCGTTCATGCCCAAGGCCATCTAGGGGCATTGCGGTGCGGCATGGGGATACATCGGGAAACGTTCGATAAATGCTTATAAACACGTTTTTGACGGCATACGTTGACAGATATACTTGTTTAGTTCAAAAGCATGAGAACGGAGATGGTTGCATGGCACAGCCAGATACGACGCGCACGGTGGGGCTTGCGCTCGAGGGAGGCGGCTACCGTGGTATGTATACGGCGGGCGTGCTCGACGTATGGATGGAGCACGGCTTGACCTGCGACCATATGGTGGGAGTCTCGGCGGGCGCGGCGTTTGGCTACAACTTTAAATCGCGCCAGATCGGCCGCGCCATTCGCTACAACAAGGCCTATTGCGCCGACAAGCGCTATGCGAGCGTGACGAGCTGGTTGCGAACCGGCGATATGTTCAATGCCGAGTTTGCCTATCATGAGGTACCCATCGAGCGCGATCCCATCGATCTGGAGGCATATCGCGCCTGCCCCATGCGGTTTACGTGCGTATGTACCGATCTTAAGACGGGGCAGGCCGTCTACCATGACCTGCCCTATGGCGACGAGCGCGATATTGAGTGGATCCGGGCGTCGTCGGCGATTCCCGTAGCGACGCGTCCTGTTGCCATCGAGGGTCGTAAGTACTTGGATGGCGGTGTTGCCGATTCCATTCCCAGCACTTGGCTGTTTGAGCAGGGTTATGACCGCAACGTGGTGGTGCTGACGCAGCCGGCGGGCTTTGTAAAGCAACCCAATAGCGTGATGCCCATGCTGCGTCGCGTGTATCGTCACTATCCGGAGTTTGTCGCGGCTCTTGAGCATCGGCACGAGGTCTACAATGCCACGCTCGATGACCTGGCGCGCCGCGAAGCCGCTGGCGAGATCTTTGTGGTGCGGCCGAGCGAATCGGTGAAGGTGCCGTCGCTGTGCCGCGAGCCCGATGAGCTCGAGCGCATCTATCAGATCGGCCGTCGCGATGCGGAGGCGACGCTGCCGGCGCTGGAAGCGTATCTGGCGGGGTAGGGGCCACGGCGGAAAGCGCATCCCAAAATGGACGTCCAAACTGGGATGCGCTTTCCGCTATTGAAGATATGGGGCTGCGGAGCAGCTGCTTGGCATGGGCCTATGCCTGCTGCCAGGTATCGACGAGCTCCTTGGCTGCGGCGTAGGGGTCGTCGGCACTGCAGACGGCGCTCACCACAAAGAAGCCGTCGACGCCGGTGGTCTTGAGCTGCGGAAGATCGGCCGTTTTGACGCCGCCGCCCACCACGATGGGCACGGGGCTTGCCGCATGGAGGGCAGCCAGGTCCTCAAAGCTCTTGGTGATGATGGAGCCGTCGGCAGCACGTCCGCAGTCGCGCTTGGTCTCGGTCTCGTGGAGCGGGCCTACGCCCAGGTAATCGACCAGGCTCATGTCGGCGGTCTTGACGTACTCGAGCATCTCCTCGCAGCGGGCCGAAAGGCCCACGATGGCATCTGGGCCCAAAAGTTTGCGGCAGACCTCGACGGGGATGTCGCTCTGGCCAACATGCACGCCGTCGACAGCGATGCCCTGCTCGCGTGCGGCGAGTACGCAGTCAAGACGGTCATCGATCAGCAGAGCGACCTGTCCGGTTTTGCCGGCCTGAGCGATGGCCTGTGCGGCATCGCCCGTCAGTGCGATGATCTCGCGGGCACTTGCCACCTTGGAGCGCACCTGGATGCAGGTAAAGCCGGCATCGAGCGCCTGGGTCACCACATCGCTCACGGGGCGTCCGAGGGTGTTTTCGGGGCCGAGTACCAGGTAGGCCGAGATATCAAGGTTGTCGCGGATGCTCATCGTGCTTCCTCCTGCTTTTTGATCTGCGCTTCCATGCGCTCGAGTTTGCCGGTCATGGTGTCGGTAAATCCGGGTCGAATATCGGCTTTGAGCACGACTTCGGTGCGGATGCCCTTGCTCGCCAACACGAAGGTCGCGTCGCGCACGACCTGCATGACCTCGTCCCAGTCGCCCTCGATCTCGGTGAACATCGAGGTGGTGCGGTTGGGAAGGCCGCTCTCGCGAATGACGTGTACGACCTCGGCGACTTCGGCAGATAGCTCGTCGCCGGTGCCGCACGGGGCGATGGCCACAGCGACGAGTGTGTTCATGCCGGCATTGGTTGCGGGCTTGGACATGGCTTATGCCTCCTCGAGCTCGAGTTGGTTATCGGCAATGTCCTGGGCGGTTGCGAGGTAGAGCTCGTCGATAAAGGCGACCTTAAAGCTTGCCGGGGCATCGGCGACGGCGGCGGCACGCGTGCCGGCAACGTTGTAGACGGCGGTGCCGCAGATGGCCGCCGTAAACGGGTCGGTGGCGCAGGCGTACACGGCCAGCACGCCGCCCTGCGAACAGCCGCAGCCGGTGATCTTGGACATGAGTGGGCTGCCGCCGTGGGACTTGGCAACGGTCGTGCCGTCGGTAATCAGGTCGACTTCGCCCGAGACCACTACGGCGCCGCCGGTGTAGCGGGCGAGCGCCACGGCGGCATCACGGGCGGCGTCTACCGTGTCGGTGGTATCGACGCCACGCACGCGGCTCAGATCGGCCGCTTCGCCCTCAAGGCCCCACAGACCGGCGAGCGCGATAATCTCGGAGGCATTGCCGCGCACGATGGCGGGCTTGTACTGCTTGAGTTCGTTTACCAGTTGGGTGCGCAGGCTGCCGATGCCCAGGCCCACCGGATCGAGCACCCAGGGCTTGCCGGCGTCATGTGCCGCCTTGGCCGCGCGGGGAATCGTCTGCTCGTAGATGGGGAAGAGCGTGCCCATGTTCAGATAGATGGCGCCGCCGCCGGCAACGAGTGCCTCGCCCTCGTCGGGCAGATAGACCATGGCGGCCGAACCGCCCACGGCGAGCTGCGCGTTGGCGACAAAGTCAATCGTTACCGTGTTGGTGATGGAGCCGGCCATGGGATTGGTGGCACGAATCTCCTCCACGGCCTTGACCACGTTTTGCTTAAGCTGTTCCGAATCGATCACTGCACATGCCTCCTTGGCATAGAAAAGGGGCGCTGTGCATAGACAGCGCCCCTAAAAAGGCGGCATGCTCCCTACGCCAGCATTAACTGACAGGTTCAAAGGATTGGGCCCCATGCCCTCTCAGCCTTGTGGTTTGCACCGCCGGCACTCCCGCATCGAATCTGTTGTTCCCTATACTAGCGCATCGGTACAATGGTTAGGATGAAAACGACTGGGGGACCTTATGATCAAACTCGTGCTGACCGATATGGACGATACGCTGATTCCGGCCGGGCATGACGGCGCCAGCGACTATGCCATCGAGGGCATTCATGCCATGCAGACGGCGGGTCTGCACTTTGGTCCGGTTTCGGGTCGCCAACCGTCTGCGATGGGCTGGATGTTTAAAAATCATTCCGAGTGTTTTTCGACCGGTGCATTCTGCAACGGCCAGGTCATGTTTGTCGATGGCGAAGTGGTCGCCTCGCGTGCGACCGATAACGATGCGCTTATGCGCTTGGCCGCCTATCTGGAAGAAGAAACCGACGATACCTATCTGAAGGTATACAGCTTGGGTGATGGCTTTTGGGATAACGATGCCTATTGCGTGACACGTGATGCCGAGCGTGTGCGCCGCGCTATGGAATCGGGCGGCAATGCGTGGCTCAAGGGCGAAGAGGCCCCGTGCCGCCCTGTCGTCGATGATGCGCCGGTGTTCAAGGCGAATATCTGGAGCGCCCGTTCGCGTGAGGAACTCGCGGAGCTACGCGAGCACGTTGCCGCCGAGGTGCCGGAGCTCTCGCTTGTGTTTCCCAACAACCGTGTGCGCCTGTTCGACATCCTTCCGGCTGGTTGGGACAAGGGCTGCGCTGCGCTGGAGCTGGCGCGCGCTTTGGGCCTAACGCCCGACGAGGTGGCCGTATTTGGCGATTCCGATAACGACCTGCCCATGATCGATGCCGTTCCCAACTCCGTTGCGGTCGCCAATGCCAACGAGGCCGTCACGGCTGCCGCACGCTGGCATATCGGCGCTGCGGCAGATGATGCGGTTGCCGCAGCGCTGCATCAGATTGCCGCCTGCGCCGCGACGGGTGAGATGCCGTCATTTATGCGTCAGATGAACGCGGCAGACTTCGGCATCGCGAACGTCTAGGGAGAAAGCCATGAAGCTTCAGCAGCTCAGGTACGTTGTAAAGGTTGCCGAATGTGGCAGCATCACCGAGGCCTCGCGTCGCCTCTATGTGTCGCAGCCTTCGATTACCGCGTCGATTCGCGATCTCGAAAACGAGATGGGCGTGCATATCTTTGAGCGCACCAACAAGGGCGTCATTGTGTCCGAGGAGGGCGAGACCTTCTTGGGCTATGCGCGCCAGGTGCTCGATCAGGCTGATCTGCTCGAGGGTAAGTACAAAGGAGCATCCGAGCAGGTGCCGCATTTTAGCGTGAGCTGCCAGCATTACTCCTTTGCCGTCAACGCGTTTGTCGATGTGATCCGTGAGTTCGATGCCGCGCGCTACGACTTTACCCTGCGCGAGGAGCAGACTCACGAGATTATCGAGGACGTCGCGCATATGAAAAGCGAACTGGGCATCCTATATCTGTCCGAGCACAACCGCGAGGTCATCGAGCGCATGCTGGCGGCCAACGAGCTCGTGTTCGAAGGGCTCTTCTGTGCCACGCCTCATATCTTCGTCTGTGCCGACCATCCGCTGGCGGACCGCTCCAGCGTGACGCTCGAGGATCTGGAAGACTACCCGTTCCTGTCCTACGAGCAGGGCAGCTACAACTCGTTTTACTATTCCGAGGAGCTGACCTCGACGTTTGAGCGTCGCAAGAATATCCGCGTGCGCGACCGCGCGACGTTGTTCAACCTGGTCATGGGTCTCAACGGCTACACGGTGTGTTCGGGCGTGATTAGCCACGAGCTCAACGGCCCCGGCATTATCTCGATTCCGCTCGACGTGGACGAGTACATGGAGATTGGCATTATCACGCGCAAGAACACGACGCTCACGCGCTACGGTCGGGCCTATATCGACGCGATTCGTCAGCATATCTAGGCTGCTGTGTTCCCCACGGTTCAAGTCCCTTTATGGCAGTCCAGAGTGACATAGGAAGCATCTATATCAAACTGTTATAAACGTATATTTTACGATGGCCATATGAACGCTCATACTCTGTCCCGGTAAAGCAACCAATGCAAAAGGGAGATATCTATGAGCACTTCGATTCAACCGAACGCACCGTTTCGCGCCGATATCGTCGGCAGCTTTCTTCGTCCGCAGGCCGTAAAGGACGCTCGTGCTGCCTATACGGCAGGCACGCTTGATGCCGAGGGGCTTAAGGCCGTCGAGGACGATGCCATCCGCGATTTGGTGGCAAGGCAAAAGGCCGCCGGCCTGCAGGTCATCACCGATGGCGAGTTTCGCCGCAGCTACTGGCACCTCGATTTTATGTGGGGGCTGAACGGCGTCGAGCGTCGCACCTCGCGTACAGGCTATATGTTCCACGATGAGGAGACTACCGCCGACACCGCCGTGGTAACCGGTCCCATTAGCGGCGAGAATCATCCGTTCGTCGAGCACTTCAAATTTGTCAAGGCGCTCGAGGGGGGTCAGGTCGCGCGACAGACCATTCCGGCGCCGATCCAGACGTTCTCCGAAGTCACGCTCGACCGCTGCGATGGCCAGCAGGAGAGCCTGCGCGCCGTCTACAAGACCGACGAAGATCTCGCCGATGCCATCGCCGCAGCATACCGCACCGTTATTGCCGACCTGTATGCCGCAGGCTGCCGCAACATTCAATTTGATGACTGCACCTGGGGCATCTATTGCGATGCCGACTTTGTGTCCAAGACCGGTATGAGCCCGGTTGACCTGCAAAAGGTGAGCGAGCTGGGCGTGGCGCTCAACAACGCCGCAATCGAGGGCAAGCCCGATGACCTTGTCATTAACACGCACGTGTGCCGCGGCAACTACCACTCTACCTATGCTTTTGAGGGCGGCTATGGCCCCATCGCGCCGTACCTGTTCGCACACGAGAACGTCGATGCGTTCTATCTTGAGTTCGATACGCCGCGTGCCGGTGGCTTTGAGCCGCTCAAGTACGTTACCCCCGGCAAGAAGGTCGTGTTGGGCCTGGTGACCACCAAGGCGGCAGAGCTCGAGAACGAAGACGCCATCGTCGAGCGCATCCGCGAGGCGGTAAAGTACGTGCCGCTCGAGAACCTGTATCTGTCTCCGCAGTGTGGCTTTGCCAGCTGCGAGATTGGCAACAAGCTGACCGAGGACGAGCAGTGGGCAAAGATTGCGCTGGTCAAGCGTATTGTGGAGCGTGTCTGGAAATAACGATGCCGTTCGCAGGCGGCGGCGCGTGCGAGGCGCTGCGTATCGCGTACAATGGTTCGGATCGTATCGTTCGGGCAGGTTATCCGATATGCCCGATCGCCCTTCCATTCGAAAGGACATCAATGTCCCAGTTCTCGACGCCCGCCGTTAGCGATGCCATCTACGACGCATCGTCGCTCGGCCGCCCGCGCATGTTCCTGCTCGGTCTGCAGCACCTGTTTGCCATGTTTGGCGCCACGGTGCTGGTGCCCGTGCTCACCGGTCTCTCGGTGTCGGCAACGCTTTTGTTTGCCGGCTTGGGCACGCTGCTGTTCCACTTCCTATCGCGCGGTAAGGTGCCGGCATTTTTGGGCTCATCGTTTGCCTTTATTGCCGGTTATGCCGCAATTGCGCCCAACGGCGAGGCCGAGCTTTTGCCCTACGCCTGCCTGGGCGTTGCCTGCGCCGGTCTGCTCTATCCGGTGCTGGCAGCGCTGTTCCGCGCCTTTGGCGCCAAGCGCGTTATGCGCTTCTTTCCGCCGGTGGTGACCGGCCCCATCGTCATTTCCATCGGCCTGATCTTGGCAAGCTCTGCTATCGCCAACTGCCAGACCAATTGGCTTGTTGCCGTTGTCGCTGTGGCCGTCATTGTCGTATGCAATATTTGGGGTCGCGGCATGGTCAAGATCGTGCCGATCCTGCTGGGCGTCGTGGTGAGCTATGCCGTCGCGGCTGCGTTGGGTGAGGTCGATTTTTCGGGCGTTGCCGCCGCTCCGTGGGTCGGTCTGCCCATCGTGTGGGACAACACCGTGTTTGCGCTCTTTGGCCCGCAGTTCGATAGCGGCCTTGCCACGACGGCCATCATCACCATTATGCCGTTGGCCTTTGCGACCATGATCGAGCATATCGGTGACATCTCGGCTATCGGCTCCACTTGCGAGCGTAACTACATCGCCGATCCTGGTCTGCATCGCACGCTGCTCGGTGACGGCTTTGCCACGATTCTGGCTTCGCTCTTTGGCGCTCCGGCCAACACCACCTATGGCGAGAACACCGGCGTGCTCGCCCTGACGCGCGTGTTCGACCCGCGCGTGATCCGCATTGCCGCGTGTTGTGCCATCGTGCTTTCGTTCTGCCCCAAGTTCGCTGCGGTCATCGCAGCCATGCCGGCATGCGTTATCGGCGGCGTGTCGCTCGTGCTCTACGGCATGATCAGCGCTGTGGGCGTCCGTAACCTCATCGAGAACCAGGTCGATTTCCAGAACAACCGCAACGTGCTGGTGGCCGCTCTGGTGCTTGTGCTTTCGCTCGGTATTGCGTACAGCACCGCTGGCGCCATCGTGCTGGAGCTGGGCGGCGTGACGATTTCGCTTTCCGGTCTTGCCGTGGGCTCGCTGGTGGGTATCGTGCTCAATGCGATTCTGCCCGGCAATGATTTTGAGTTCGATACTTCTGAGCTTGAGGAGGCTGCTAAGTAGCAGCTGCGTTCAGCTAAAACAAGATATGGTGCCCATGCGTATATGCGCGTGGGCACCATTTTTAATGCGTCAGTATCCAGTGGATGCCGCGCGCCATGCGCAGGTCAGTTTGGGCAAAGTGATTGCCGGGGTTGAGCTCCAGCGTTGTTGGAATGTCGCGTTCGATAAACAGCTCTTCCATCGCGCGCGTATCGTCGAGTACGTGCCGCATCATGCGGTTGGGCGTCTTGGTTTCCTTTTTACCGAGCGACAGATAGGCGGCGTCGGGCGTAGCTGTCATCGTGCGCTCGCGCGCGTAGTCGATAAAGCCGGGGAACCACAGCGACCCCGATGCACTCGCCGCGCGCTCAAAGACATCTGTTTGCCAAAGTGCCC
Organism: Collinsella sp. AF31-11; assembly: GCF_003475605.1. Lineage (NCBI taxonomy): Bacteria > Bacillati > Actinomycetota > Coriobacteriia > Coriobacteriales > Coriobacteriaceae > Collinsella > Collinsella sp. AF31-11. Next base: position 83,258 of record NZ_QRQS01000003.1, on the reverse strand, counting down.
ACAATGCAAAAAGACCCGACAACGAGTAGCCGGCAACGCCGCGCCAGGAGGGCGGTTGCGGGAGCGATGATTCGGCCTGGGGGATTATCTGCTTCAACAACTCGTCAAGAAAACCAGCAGCCTGTCCGCCAAAGGGCTCGGCATCTCGTATAGTTCCGTCGCATGCCCAGGGGCTCAGCTCGCGATTCCAATCGAGCCCTCCAATGGCGACAAGGGCGAACGGCGGGCAGTCGAGCTCTCGGCAGCGCTTGTAGACTTCACTACCGTCGCCCATGGCAACGGGGAGGTAGATGACGGGCGCGCCTTCCACACACTCTGAATAAACGGTTATCTGCTTATGATGTGCTACCAAGGCAGGCTTCTCTCGGTGTTGTGATATTGACAGCCTCAATTGTCGCACGCTGGTACGGGGACAGACGCTAAAAGAAAGGCACGGAGCCGCTCGATGCGACTCCGCGCCTTGTTGTTTTGCGTTAGCAGACTATGCCGTTACGCCACGAAGAAGTAGACGAGGAAGGCAAGGGCTGCGATCCACATGAGCGGCTTGATCTTGGAGGCCTCGCCCTTAAAGAGCGCGACGACCACGTAGGCGATAAAGCCCAGGCCAATACCGGCAGAGATGGAGTAGGTGAAGGGCACGCCGGCGACAATCATGAACGCCGGGAAGCCCTGCGACACGTCGGACCAGTCGATCTCGGAGACCTCGCTCATCATGAGGTAGCCGACGTAGACCAGGGCGCCGCAGGTGGCGGCACTGGAAACGATGGAGACGACGGGGGAGAAGAACGCGGCGAGGATGAACAACACGCCGGTGGTGACGGAGGTGAGGCCCGTGCGGCCACCGTCGGCAGCGCCGGAGGTGGACTCGACGAAGGTGGTGATGGAGGAGACGCCCATAAAGCCACCGGCAGCGGCGGCCACGGAGTCAACGACCAGGATGGGGCGGATGTCCTCGACATTGCCGTCCTCGGTTAGGAACTCGCCCTGCTTGGCGACGGCCATCGCGGTGCCCATGGTGTCGAAGAAGTCACTCATGAGCAGCGAGAAGGCAACGACGAGCAGCATCGGGTCGGTCAGAACCTTCACGATGGCCATGTTGCCGTCGGCGGTGCTGGCAAACGGGGCGCCAAAGGTCGAGAAGTCGAGCGGGGCGATAAGGCCCTCGGGCGCATGGGTGACGCCCAGCGGGATACCGGCGATAACGGCGACGATGATGCCGATGAGCAGCGAGCCCGGCACGTTGCGGGAAGCCAGGGCAACCGTCACGACGATGGAGATGATGCCGACGATAAAGGTGGGGGAGGTGATGTCGCCCAGGCCGACAAGCGTACCGGCGCCAGCGGTGATGATGCCGGCATCGCACAGGCCGATCATGGCGATGAACATGCCCAGACCAACCGAGATGGCGTGGCGCAGGACCACGGGGATGGCGTCCATAATGGCCTCGCGCAGGCCGCAAAGGACGAGCAGCAAGATGACGACACCCTCGAGGAAGATAACGCTCATGGCCACGTGCCAGTCACCGCCGCACATGGTGGTGGTGATGCCCGCAATCATGGCGTTGATGCCCAGACCCGACGCGCAGGCGAGCGGGCGGTTGGCGAAGATGCCCATGCAGATGGTCATGATGCCGGCGCCCAGACAAGTGGCGCAGGCGAGCGCTCCCGCATCGATGCCGGCGCCCGAGAGCACCGCGGGGTTGACGGCGATGATGTAGGCCATCGCCAGGAATGTTGTCAGTCCAGCGCGAAGTTCGGTCCCGATTGTGGACTTGCGCTCACTGACGTGAAAAAGTTCGTCCATGCATACCCTTTCCTTGTTCGGCCCCGAGTTTAGGCCGATTGACACGAACTTCCTTACTATATCGCCTTTTTATAGTTAGTGTTCCTCGCATGTTGATGTTCGGCGCTTTGGGGGCAGACGTGCGGTATTTTTCGTATGAAAATGTGTAGGTACCGTATACTTAAGCGGTTACAACGAACTCTTTGGAGGAACGTATGATTAAAGAGCTCTGCCGCGACGAGGTCATCCTGTCCCAGCGCTGCGAGGTTGCGACTGTCGAGGACGAGTCGGTCGCACAGGACCTGATCGATACCATTAAGTCGCTCGAGGATGCCGGCTGCCTTGCCGCCAACCAGATTGGCGTCACCAAGAAGGTCTGCGTCTATCTGGACGATGCCGGCGAGCCCCACGTGCTCTACAACCCCCGTCTGGTGTTTGGCCTGGGCGCCAGCAAGATGGAGGAGAGCTGCCTGACGCACGACGAGATCACCAAGTCCACGCGCTACATCAAGTGCAAGGTTGCCTTTGACCAGATCGTCGACGGCAAGATGAAGGAGTGCCGCCGCGACTACGCGGGTTTTGAGGCACAGATGATCCAACACATGATTGATCACTGTCTTGGCAAGTTGGTCTAAGGGGACCAAAGCACCGCACCTTGCCGCTCAATCGTCGCTCGCGTACCTTAAGTACGCTTCGCTCCTCTTTCGTGGCAATCTGCGGCACTTTGACCCCTTAGACGACCTGCGGGGTTGACTTGGTTGGGTCTATCTTGCTTGTAAAGTCCGGGTATGACATTGTTGTCATGTCCGGACTTTTTGTTTAGCGCTCCTTTGTTTGGTGACAATGAGCCTAGTAAGAACATTGAGCTAGGAGGCGCTATGTGCACGAGCATTCGATTTACCGATAATTCTGACCACATGTATCTAGGCCGCAACCTCGACTGGAGCTTTGACTACGGCCAACAGGTTCGTGTGATGCCGCGCGGGTTTCACATTCCGTATTCGTTTATCGACGATGCGTCGGCGGCACACGCGGTAATCGGCATGTGCATCGATTACAAGAACTATCCCATGTTTTTCGACTGTGGTAACGATGCGGGTCTGGCTGTGGCGGGGCTTAACTTCCCCGGCTATGCCGAGTATGCCGAGGGCCCGGTTGATGGAAAGACCAATATCGCGGCCTATGAGTTTCCCCTGTGGGTGGCAGCGACGTTCTCGACGGTCGATGAGGTCGAGGCCGCGCTGCGCGACACGGTGATTGTCGCCAAATCTGCCGGAGAGGGGCTGGGCGTGTCGCTGCTCCATTGGATTATCGGCGACAGCCAGCGCAGCATCGTGGTCGAGATGATGGCTGACGGCCTGCATGTATACGACGATCCGGTCGACACCCTTGCCAACCAGCCGACCTTCCCGTGGCACATGGAAAACCTGCGCACCTATATCACAGCCACAAGCGATTTTCCGCAGACGGCGACATGGCGTGGCGCCGAGCTCAAACCCTATGGCGCGGGTGCCGGCATGCGCGGCATTCCCGGTGACTGCTATTCGCCGAGCCGTTTTGTAAAGGCGGCGTACCTCAATGCCAATTACCCGCAAAAGGAGAGCGAGGCCGAAAACGTCGTCCGCATGTTCCGCTCACTCGAGGGCGTGGTGATGATTGAGGGGGCGTCCAGGATGGGCGATGGCAAGTTCGAGAAGACTATCTACACCGGATGCTTTAGCGCGCGCACGGGCAATTATTACTATGCGATGTATGAGGATCCGTCGATTCGCTACGTGAGCCTGATGGATGCCGAGGGCGCGAGCCCCGATAGGCTCGTGGTTCCCGAGCCGCGTCGTTCGTAGCCGTTAGCTTTACTGCAATGCAAAGCGGCCCTGCGTCTCTCGTGAGGTGCAGGGCCGCTGTCGTTGATTTGTGACGTCGCTAGAAGTTGGCGTCGTTGAGTTGTTCGTTCTCAAGACCGTCGAGCTGTTGCTGTTCGGGCGTATCGGCGACGCTCTCGAGCAGCTCGGTGGGATCGACGTTCATGTCCCTACCGGCCTCGTTGCCGTTGACCAAGTCGTCCGAGAAGATGTCGACTTCCATTTCCTCGGCCTCTTCGATCTGAACCTCGAGCGGCACCTGGGTGCGCACGAGCTTAACGGCCGGGCGCATGCGGGCAAACAGCGGCACGTACTCGATGATGATGGCCGAGTTCTCAAGACCGTACCAGCGTGCCGGGCTTCCGCAGGCGCGGCGGACGGCGTACTTGATGGCCATCACGCGGTGGTCGTTGCGGTTGATGTCCGTTTCGGGGGCGAGCATCTTGCGCAGCATGCAAAAACGGAAGTCGCCCACGTTGCCGCGCGTCTCATAGATGGAGTAGGTGTGGTGCTGCGGCGACAGCTCGCCCGATGCCATCAGGTCGCCAACGATCTGGCGCAGGTAGGCATTAACGCGCTGGTTGACCTTAAAGCCCAGGTCCAGGCGCACGCGGAACAAAAAGTCCGTGCCAAAGGTCTCGACGGAATACTCGTGCGTATAGGGCTCATCGGTGACATGCACGTTAATGAACCAGTATGCCTTGGCGCGCTTGGGATGTTTGTCCAGGATGGAATAGAGCACGTCGCGGTCGAGTGTGAGCGGATCGGGGCTGTTGGTGAGGAACACCAGGTTGTCGGCGAGCACGGGATAGGTCTCGTCGTTGCGCAGGCGGTTGAGCTGATCGATGTACTTGGAGACCGGCAGCAGGATCGTCTGCGTGCGCTCGATGGCGGTGCCGCGGCGCCACACATACATAAGGCCAAACAGCAGCGAGGCCAGGAAGATCATCACATAGCCGCCGTCAAAGAACATGGTAAGGCACGAGGCGAAGAAGCACAGCTCAATGGCACCGAAGAGCAGGGCGAAGACGCAGGCACCCAGCTTGTGCTTGAGAATGCCGGCGATATAGCTCGTCAAAAGCGTCGTGGTCATGAGCATGGTCACGGTGATGGCGAGGCCATAGGCGCTTTCCATGCGCTCGGAGTTCTGGAACAGCAGCACGATAAAGATGCAGCCGACCCACATGAGTTTGTTGACGAGCGGAATATAGAGCTGGCCCTTGGTGTCGCTGGGGTAGTGGATGCGCAGATGCGGCATAAGGTTGAGGCGCGTTGCCTCGGATACCAGCGAGAACGAGCCGGTGATGAGCGCCTGTGAGGCGATGATGGCCGCCACGGCCGAAAGCACGATGGCAAAGGGGCGTAGGGGCTCGGGAAGCATCATATAGAACGGGTTGACGATATCCATCGCGAGCATCTGGGGGTTGGAGTTATTGGCGAGTAGCCAAGCTCCCTGACCCAGATAGTTGAAGATAAGGGCCGCCTTAACAAATGGCCAGGATGCATAGATGTTTGCCTTGCCCACGTGGCCCATGTCCGAGTAGAGTGCCTCGGCACCGGTTGTCGACAGGAAGACAAAGCCGAGCACCATAATGCCCGAATGGTTGATGGGCGAGAACAGGAACATAATGCCGCGGATGGGGTTGAGCGCGCGCAAGATGGACAGGTTGCCGAGCATGTTGAACAGACCGGCGCCTGCCAGGAACAGGAACCACAGCGTCATGAGCGGGCCGAAGAGCTTGCCGATTGACGAGGTACCGGCGCGCTGCATGGCAAATAGGCCGCAGATAATGATGATGGTGATGATGATGACGTTGGTCTGGCCGTCGCCCAGCAGCGCATGGCCCCATTCGATGGTGCGCAGACCCTCGATGGCTGTGGTGACCGTGACGGCGGGGGTGAGGATGCCGTCGGCAAGCAGTGCCGCGCCGCCGATCATGGCGGGCAGAATCAGCCATGGTGCCACCTTGCGTACGAGGCTGAACAGGGCGAAGATGCCGCCTTCGTTGTGGTTGTCGGCCTTCATGGCGATTACCACGTACTTGACCGTGGTCACGAGCGTCATGGTCCAGATGACGAGCGAAAGCGCGCCCAGGATCATGTCCTCGCTGACGGTACCGATGCCGCCGTTGTTGGCGACGATTGATTTCATGGTGTACATGGGGCTCGTGCCGATGTCGCCATAGACGACGCCGAGCGTTACGAGAAGCATGCCAGCGGAGAGGGGGATGGCTCCGTGCCCGCCTTGCCCGCGCTGGTCTTGGAGGTTTGCCTCCAACTTGTTGTGTGCCACGTGGACTCCCTTAGACATCCGGTTATCTGTCCTGAGCAGATAACTTTTATGCCGTCTTTATACATACAAGAGCAGTTTGGCACATCGGGTATTTTTAGACAATAATCCCCAGCTGGGGATTATTTATGTACGCAGGTAGCATTTCAAAACAGGGGCTTTTAAGCGCGTACTGTCTGGGCGATACCGGCCTTGGCGCTTGCGCGCTTGCCAGCGAGTTCGCAAAAAATCGCGCCGCCGATGATAAGTGCGGCGCCCATCAGGCGGACTGGCGTTATAACTTCACCCAAAAGGACGGCGGAGAACACGACGGCCGAGAGCGGCTCGAGGTAGCCGACAACCGCGACGGTCTGCACGGGCAGCTTGGCGACGGCGCTAAAGTAGAGCAGGCAACCGATGCCGGTGTTGACGACGCCGAGCATAGCGACGGCGCGCCAATCGATGCCTGCGGCGATGCTGGGGGAGAAAAACGAGGGAGCGCCTTGGGTGACGAGCGTAAGGACCAGCGCGGTCACAAAGGCGGCGCTCAACTGGAGCGCGGAGTTCTCGAGACCCTCGATGTGTGGCGCACCCTTGCTAGCGATGACCATCAGCGCATAGCAAAATGCCGAGGCGATGCCGCAGACGATGCCCGCAATGGGCATGTTGCCGCCGAGACCTTGCGCTGCAATGAGAAAAGCGCCGCAGGCGACGGCGATAAAGCCGGCGATTTTGCTGCCGGTCAGTTTTTCGCCAAAGATAAACGGCGAGAGGGCCATGACGATGATGGGGCCGCAGTAGTACAGCAGCGAGGATACGCCGACGCCGATCGTCTGGTAGGCGCGGAACAGAAAAATCCAGCTGGCGCCCAGCGCGGCTCCCGAGAGAAGGAGTGCTGCGGCTTCGCGGGGACGAGATGGCGCCTGCAGCTTATGGCGTTGGGTGATAACGAGGATGGTGACAAGCGAGAGGGCTCCCAGAAAGGTGCGCAGCAGCACGATATCGGAGCTCGGCAGCGCGATGGCAGCGGCGATGATGCCGTTGGAGCCAAACAATAGCAATGCTGCTAAGTACGTAAACAGTCCGTTGTTCATGTGCTTCCGTCCCCTTTATATCCGAACATGTTCACTATGGGTGAGGTGGCTATAGAAGAAAAGCGAATATAATGCATGGATAACATGACAAAAACTCATGTAAAGGTGGAGGGGTGCCGTGGAAACGAATATTCAAAAGATGCAGGTGCTGCTCGAGACCGTGCGCGCCGGCAGTTTTACGCGCGCCGCCGAGCGGCTGAGCTATTCGCAGTCGGGCGTGAGCCGTATGGTGGCCGATCTTGAGGCAGACTGGGGCTTTAAAGTGCTCGATAGAAGCCGCGAGGGCGTAGTGCTTTCTGCCGATGGGCGGCAAGTTATGCCGGCGGTCGAGGCGTTATGCGAGGAATTTGTTCGTTTGCAGCGACGGGTGGATGAGATGCGTGGGCTCATGCGCGGCAAAATCTGCATCGGTACGTTTTCGAGTGTGGCGACCCATGTGCTGCCGCCGGTGATTGCGCGCTTTCGTGCCGATCACCCGGACGTCGATTATGAGTTGCTGATGGGCGATTACTCGGAGATTGAGCAATGGGTGGCGGAAGGGCGCTGCGACCTGGGCTTTATTCCGCGTGAGCCCCGAGGAAACGGCATGACATCGCGGGCGTTGGTGCAAGATGAGCTGATGGCGGTGGTGCCGGCAAACTCTTCACTTGCCACTGCAAAGGCCGTTTCTCTTGCTGATTTGGCCAACGAGCAGTTTATTCTGCTGGAACGTGGCAGTGACGATGAGATTACGCCACTGTTCCGTCGTGCGGGCCTGGCGGTGCGCTCGAAGCTGTCAACCTGGGATGACTATGCGATTATGGCCATGGTCGAGGACGGTCTGGGTGTGAGCATTCTTCCGGCGCTCATCTTGCGCCGCTGCCAGTTCGATGTTGCCGTGCGTCCGCTCGAGGGACATCCTCATCGGCTGATCAATGCGATATATCGCACGGCCGATGTTTCGCTTGCCGCCGCTCGTTTCCTCGAATACCTCTAAACGAGCGCACGTCGTTATCGCCTTGGGATAAATCTCGAGGTTTGGCTCATTTTATTTTTGAAATTGAACTTCTCGAAATAGCACGGCGTTATACTGCTGCCTAAATTGAACTCAGGTTCAATTCGTGTTCTACAAATTGAACTTTGCCAGCAAGGAGGTTCTAGTGGCCCAAGAGACGTTTAGCGATCGCCTGCGACAGGCTATGTCCGATCGCGACGTTCGCCAGTCGGATGTGATCCGCGCATCGGAGATGCTCGGCAAAAAACTCGGCAAGAGTCAGATGAGCCAATATGTGAGCGGCAAGACGATTCCGCGGCGCGATGTGGCAGAGCTGCTCGCCCGTATTTTGGAGGTCGATGTTACCTGGCTGCTCGCCAGTGACGCCGATCAAGGCGAGACATCATCGCCCCGCAACGTTTCCAAACCCGAACCCAACCCCTCGGCTCAAATTGCAAGGAGCGCCACCATGCGTACTTTTTCTAAATCCAGCAAGCTCGACAACGTCCTCTATGACGTGCGCGGTCCCGTCGTTGACGAGGCCGCCCGCATGGAGGACGAGGGCGAGCGCATTCTCAAGCTCAATATCGGCAACCCCGCGCCCTTTGGTTTTCGCACGCCCGACGAGGTCATTAAGGACATGCGCCAGCAGCTGCCCGACTGCGAAGGCTATTCCAACTCGCGCGGCCTGTTCTCCGCGCGCAAGGCGATCATGCAGTACTCGCAGATCAAGGGCCTGCCCAATGTTCAGATGGAGCACATCTACACGGGCAACGGTGTGTCCGAGCTCATTCAGCTTTCGATGAACGCACTGCTCGATAACGGCGACGAGATCCTGATTCCCAGCCCCGATTACCCGCTGTGGACGGCGTGCGCAACTCTTGCCGGCGGACATCCCGTGCACTATCTGTGCGACGAGCAGGCGGATTGGTATCCCGATCTGGAGGATATGGAGTCCAAGATCACGAGCGCGACCAAAGCCCTCGTGATCATCAACCCCAACAACCCCACGGGTTCCGTCTATCCGCGCGAGGTGCTCGAGGGCATCGTCGAGATTGCACGCAGGCATCAGCTGATGATCTTTGCTGATGAGATCTACGACCGTCTGTGCATGGACGGCTACGAGCACGTCTCCATTGCATCGCTTGCCCCCGACCTGCCCTGCGTTACGTTTAGCGGCCTGTCCAAGTCGCACATGATTGCGGGCTATCGCATCGGTTGGATGGTGCTTTCGGGCAACCAGCGCTGCATGAGCGACTTCATCATGGGCATCAACATGCTCTCCAACATGCGCCTGTGCTCCAACGTGCCGGCTCAATCGATCGTTCAGACGGCACTCGGTGGACATCAGTCCGTCAACGACTACATCCGTCCCGGCGGCCGTGTCTACGAGCAGCGCAACTTTGTGTATGAGGCGCTCAACAAGATTGATGGCATCTCGGTGGTCAAGCCGCGTGCGGCGTTCTACATCTTCCCCAAGATGGATGTTAAGAAGTTCAACATCACCGATGACGAGCAGTTTGCCCTTGACCTGCTGCACGAGAAAAAGATCCTGATCACGCGCGGCGGCGGCTTTAACTGGGCCGAGCCCGACCACTTCCGCATCGTGTACCTGCCGCGCATGGAAGTACTAAAGGAGTCGCTCGAGGACCTCGCCGACTTCTTCGATCACTACCGCCAGAGCTAGTGGGATAGAAGTTCCGCACTATGAAAAGCTCCCTGCAGTTGCTTGGCTGCAGGGAGCCTTCTTGAATTGGCGGAACTATATAACGATTCCTTGGCAGTGGTCGATTTCGTGTTGGATGATCTCGGCGGTGTAGCCTGAGAAGTTTTTGATGCGGTGGACAAAGCTCTCGTCCAGATATTCCACCTTAATGCGGCGATAACGAGTGCAGGGACGCTCGCCGACGAGCGAAAGACATCCTTCACTCGTCTGGTAGGCGTTGACCTTCTCAAGAATTTGAGGGTTGTACATGAGCAGCGCCCTGTTGTCGTCCTTTACGCAGATGATGCGCTTGCGTACGCCGATCATGTTGGCGGCAAGGCCCACGCACTCGTGCTCGTGTTCGTGCAGCGTGTCCAGAAGATCCTGCCCGGTCGCGGCGTCGTCGGGCCCCGCGTCTTCGGAAGGCAGGCGCAAAAAGAACTCGGATTTCATGATGGGCTTAATCATGGCGGGCTCCTTAAGGTGGATGCGTTTGGTTCGGGCCATGATACCGCGACATGTCGCATTAATGTGTGCACATAGATTCTGCAGCTAGATTGGATGGCGACACCATAAACTAATGGACGTTTTGCCGAGAGGCATGAATGTTTAAAGCGCAAAGAGTGCGCGACGGGCCCCGCGAATGGGGCGATGATGCCCGAGAGGGCCAAGAAGGAGTCTCATGTCCGAGAACGAAGAGATCATGAACGAGACCGAGAACGAGACCATGGCTGCCGAGGTTGAGGCAGTCGAGACCGTGGAGACCGAAGCTGCCGAGGTTGAGGCTGCTGACGAGGTTTCCGCCGAGGAGGAGGCCGAGGTTGTCGAGGCCGCCGCTGATTACGATGACGAAGAGCTGATGGACAAGATGCAGAAGGCCGCCCGCCTGCTGCGTAGCCGTCGCTTTGCTATTTCCAAGGAGGAGGAGGCCAAGGCCGAGCGCATGGCGAACATCGAGCGCGCCATCAAGCTTCTTGACCTCAAGCCCAAGATGGAGCAGAAGGAAATGTCCGATCTGCTGGGCATGCGCCTTCGCGAGCTCGATGGCCTGATGGCCGAGGCCGAGGCTGCCGATCTGGTCGGCCGCATCGACGACGCCGAGGGCGATATGCGCAAGATCGTTGTCTTCGCTGCCGAGGATGCCGCTGAGGGCCTGGTCGAGCTTGCCAATAAGAAGGAGAAGCTCCTGCCCGAGCTTTCTTACGAGGAGGCCACCGAGCTGATGGCCGCTCTCGATAAGGTTATCGCTCCGCTCGTCGCCATGGGCCTGGATGAGGACCGCGGTCCTCGCGGCGGCCGTGACGATCGTGGTGGCCGTGGCGGTGACCGTGGCGGCCGCGGCGGCTTTGGCGATCGCGGTGGCCGCGGTGGCGACCGTGGCGGTCGCGGTGGCGATCGTGGCGGCCGTGGCGGATTTGGTGACCGTGGCGGCGACCGTGGCGGTCGCGGCGGCTTTGGCGGCAACCGTGGTGGCTATGGCGACCGCGGTGGCAACCGTGGCGGCTTCGGCGGCAACCGTGGTAACGACCGCGGCGGTCGCGGTGGCGATCGTGGCGGCCGCAACGGCGGCGGCTTCCGCGGCAACCGCTTTTAGGGGTTACGCGGTTCTACGAACCGCGTAACTAGTTGACGCTACGCGCCACCCAGGGCGACAATTTGTCATTCAAAAGGCAAGGCATGACCAGAAGGTCCATGCTTTGCCTTTTTCATGCCAACTTGTTCGCCCTGGGCGGCGCTCGCTGGCGTTTCCGAAACATCAGCGTAATTGCTGTTGCCAAAATGATCTGTTGGGTAGCTTATTTCCGGCGCTTGGGGACGTCTCTGCTGGCACTTGGGGACACTCCTTGTGGTTGCTGGACGTTCTTGTTTGACTAGTTGTTTAAGAACGTCCCCAACGACTACATAGCATGAGAGTGGATAATCTCCCGGTTTGAGCCTGTATTCAAACTCAAAGTGGGAGATTATCCACTCTCATTTGTTGTGTGTCTGAAAATCCACGCTCGTTTCTACTCCGCCTACATTTGTAGGAACAGTTCGTGGAGGTGGGTGTCGTCGTCGAGTTCGGGATGGAAGGTGACGCCGAGCTGGTTGCCCTGGCGGGCGGCGACGATGCGCCCATCGACTTTCGCTAAGGCCCTGGCGTCGCCGTGGACCTCGACGATGCGGGGCGCGCGGATAAACGTCAGCGGCACTTCAGCGTCGATGCCGGCTACCTGCCCCTTGGTTCGAAAGCTGCCGAGCTGCCTGCCGTAGGCATTGCGCTCGACAAGTACATCCATGGTTGCCAAACGCGGCGTGCCCTTATCGTCGTGGGTGGCAAGATCGCGTGCCAAGAGAATCAAGCCGGCGCAGGTGCCCAGGACGGGCATGCCTTTGGCGATACGGGCGCGAAGCTCCTCGAGCATGCCCAACTCATCAAGCAGCTTCCCTTGAACGGTAGACTCGCCGCCGGGAAGTACCAGACGGTCAAAGTCCTGCTTCAAATCAGCCGCCTGCCTCAGCTCAATACAACGTGCGCCCAGCTCGGACAGCCTTGCCTCGTGCTCGACAAAAGCACCTTGGATCGCCAGCACGGCGACCGTCTGTTCTGCGTAATCGCTCATGTGCGATCCTTTCTACCGGACTAGCGTCCGCGCTCCTCCATGATGATCTCGATCTCGTCGGCGTTGATGCCGACCATGGCCTCGCCTAGATCCTCCGAAAGCTCAGCGATGAGCTTGGCGTCGGTGAAGTTGGCCACGGCCTTGACGATGGCGGCGGCGCGCTTGGCCGGGTCGCCGCTCTTAAAGATGCCCGATCCGACAAAGACGCCTTCGGCGCCCAACTGCATCATCAGCGCGGCGTCGGCAGGGGTTGCTACACCGCCAGCAGCAAAGTTCACCACGGGAAGCTTACCCGTGGCATGGATATCGCGCACCAGCTCGACCGGAACCTGCAGTTGCTTGGCTGCCTCAAAGAGCTCGTCGTCACGCAGGGCGACAACGTCACGGATCTGCTTTTGGATCTTGCGCATGTGGCGCACGGCCTGGACCACGTCGCCCGTGCCCGGCTCGCCCTTGGTGCGAATCATCGTGGCGCCCTCGGCAACACGGCGCAGCGCCTCGCCCAGATCGCGGGCGCCGCAGACAAACGGCACGTCAAACTGGGTCTTGTCGATGTGGTAGACATCGTCGGCGGGGGAGAGAACCTCGGACTCATCGATGTAATCGATCTCGATGGCCTGAAGGACCTGCGCCTCGACGATGTGACCGATGCGGCACTTTGCCATGACGGGGATGGAGACGGCCTCCTGAATGCCCTTGATCATCTTGGGGTCACTCATGCGCGAAACGCCGCCGGCGGCGCGGATGTCGGCCGGGATGCGCTCGAGAGCCATGACGGCGCAGGCGCCTGCCTTCTCGGCGATGCGGGCCTGCTCGGGCGTGGTAACGTCCATGATGACGCCGCCCTTGAGCATCTGTGCGAGCTCGCGGTTGAGTTTGACGCGATCGGCCTTGCTGGTCTGTTCTGCCATGGTCGCTCCCTTGATTGGCATGTGCATTGCTTGACGGAACATCCTATCGGGGAGCTGGGTATGGCGAAATACTCAGTTTTCGAGATAATAACAAGGTCAGACTAATACCAGATTGAATGACTCGATAAGGTCAGATGATAGACTCATGCTTGACTACAATTTGGAACAACGCGGCGAAGCGTCGCTCTATGAGTATGTTTACCAGCAAATTCGAGATGATATCGTTGCTGGACGCATTGCGGCGGGGGAGCATCTGCCGTCTAAGCGCGCCTTTGCCAGTCATCTGGGAATCAGTGTCATTACCATCGAGAATGCATATAGTCAGCTGCTTGCCGAGGGTTATATTCGCTCAAAGCCGCGTCGCGGCTACTATGCTTGCGAGCTTCCGGATGCACCGATTTTGGCTTTGGTTACGGGGGATATCGACCGGGATACTGTCTCTATGGACCCCGGGGCGCATGACGCCGATGGACAGATCGAGCGATTCGATGCGCTTTCTCCTTCCGCTTTGGAGGCGGCTAGGCTTTGGCAAGGCACACTACGGGCAACGCTGACATCCGAAGACGAACGCGAGATCTTTTCGCCCGCACCAGCGCAGGGCACCGCTCGGCTACGACGCGCAATCGCTCGCCATCTGCGCGGGACACGGGGCATGAATGTTAATCCCGACAACATTGTTATCGGTGCGGGCGCCCAGCTGCTCGATACCATGTTGGTTCAGTTGCTTGGCGCGGACAAGGTGTATGCCGTCGAGGATCCGGGTTATTTGCGTCTGACACGCATCTATCAGGCTATGGGTTGCGAAGTTCGCCATATCCCGCTGGATGGTGAGGGCGTGGACTTGAGCGCTTTGCAGAAAACCGGAACAGATATCCTTCACCTGATGCCGTCCCATCAGTATCCGACCGGCCTTGTGACGAGCATTGCGCGTCGCTATGCCCTGCTGAGCTGGGCTGCCGAGCAGCCGGGCCGATATCTCATCGAAGATGACTTCGATTGCGAGTTTCGCCTTGCCGGCAAGCCGATTCCCGCGCTCGCGTCGATCGATGCCGCTCAGTCGGTTATTTACACCAACACGTTTTCGAAGAGCCTTTCATCGGCGTTACGTTTGGCGTACATGGTGCTGCCCGACGAGCTGATGGAGTGCTTTAGGCGCGACCTTGGTTTTTATGCCTCATCGGTGAGCTCTGTTGACCAGGTCGCCTTGGCGCGCTTGCTGGAATCGGGTGATTACGAGCGACATGTGAACCGCGTGCGTGTTCGTGCTCGCGAGGCGCGTGATGGCCTGGCGGCGCTTGTACGGAAGACGTTTCCGGCGGGGGAGGTCTCGATCGAACATGCGGATGCGGGTCTTTACTGCATCGTGGTTGCGGAGCGTGGCGCGGGCGGAAGCTCTTTTACGCTGGCCCTCACGCGCTCGAGTATCCCTTTTATCGATATCAGTGACTGCTTTTGGTGTGCCGATGGCGCATTTGTCCCTGAAAGCTCGACTCGAATCCTTGTCCAGTATGACGACTTGAGTTCAAATGCGCTAAACACCCTGGAATCGCAGCTAATGGGGGTGCCCTCTAGCCTAAGTGAGTAGACCTTTAGCTCTTTGGCGACCAGGCAGTTTTGTAACAAGCTATCTACCTGCGGTTTTGAAAAGCAGGATGACCGGCCTGCTCGGGATGTTCCAAAAAGTCTACTCACTTGCCGCGCAAAGCTTCTCCATAAGAAAAAAAGGGGTTTTCAACAGGGCTTCGTCCAGTTCTTGGCAAGCTATTGGTCAGTTGGGGAGGGCTGTTGAAAACTTAGCGGTCCGCTCGGTGCCATTTTTGGTGCGTTCGCGCCAATGCGAGACTGGCTGGGTTGAAATTCGTGTTTTCCTGTGCCTATGAAGGATCTACTTTGTGACATATCGGCTTTTAGGTACTGGCGTTTGCCTCCTCAAGCCCTCGCTTTGTGTCCGCCACTTCCACGACCGGAAGAAGACCGGCAGCGATATGGCCTCGCCCGTAACCCGACGGCTGCGGTCGTGCTCGGCTTGCCGTTGCATACATTGGTTGGGACGAGAAATAAGCGGACTTGTCCTGCCAGCGTTAGGCAACGGCTGTTCCTTGGTGAGCTTCCCAGGGAATCCGTGCTGGAAACGGAACATGGGTTTTTGGTCACATCTCCTTTGCTGACGGCATTCATCATGTCGCGGCATCTGACGGATCTCCAGCTGCTTTTGGTATTAGCGGAGATGTGCGGCTTGTTTACGGTTTGTGCCTTGCCAGCAGCACTCGAGGCAGAGCTTTCGCGTGCAATTGAGTCGGGCGCGATTCCGGCAACCTTTGGTTGGGCACGTTGCCCGTCCGAGGACGGTGCCGCCTCAAATTTGTGGCGGCGCGACGCTTTGGTTTTGGGCGGAGACCTTGACCGTTTTTGTTCAGATGTTTGTGGGATGCGTTACGGCAAGCGATTTGTCGCGGTATCGCATCTCGTTCCACTGGGCGCCGCATCGCCTTTTGAGGTTGAGACGTATTTGTTGCTTGGGTTGCCACGATCCCTGGGAGGCGAAGGTTTTTGCGGCATAGAGCTTAATGTTGAAGTGATGCTAAGCACAAGTGCTCGATCGATTGTGGGAAAGTCCCGCGTATATATCGACCTACTGTTGTCTTCGCCGAACGGAAAGCGGCAGGTGGCCATCGAATGTCAGGGGAAGGCCTCGCACGGGCGAGCGGGGGATGGCTTGCGTGACGCCGACCGCATGACGGCGCTTCAGGCAATGGGCTACGATGTATTTCTCCTGACACACGGACAGATATCCGATGAGGATAGATTTCGCGCGATTGTTAAGGCCGTATGCAGGTTGCTCGATGTTGAATATCGCGATAAAAGCTCGGAGGAGCAAGGGGCCGAGGCGTTACTCCGGTCTGAGCTGTTCGTTGACTGGTCAAAACTGGGAGAAATCGACAAAAAGATACCCGTTAGATACAAAAAGGCCCGATCGTGGGCGGCTGCTAATCTAAGTGAGTAGACTTTTAGCGTGATGGCGACCAGATTGTTTTGCGGCAAGCTATCTACCTGCGGTTTTATAAAGCAATACGGGTGGTCTGCTCGACAAGTTCCAAAAAGTCTACTCACTTAGTTTTTGACGCGAAGCCGATGTCAAAGGTGTTCCTATTTTTGGGACGTTAACTGGTTCGCAAGACACGAAAAAGGCCCGAACCATGCGGTCCGGGCCTTATCGAGCTAGAGATTATCTCTCAGGCGATTGGCTTAGCCAAAGTAGCGCTTGAGCAGGCCGGCGAAAGCCTTGCCGTGGCGAGCCTCGTCGCGAGCCATCTCGTGCACGGTGTCGTGGATGGCATCGAGGCCAGCGGCCTTGGCGCGCTTGGCAAGATCGGTCTTTCCGGCGGTGGCGCCGTTCTCGGCCTCAACGCGCATCTCGAGGTTCTTCTTGGTGGAGTCGGTCACGACCTCGCCCAGGAGCTCAGCGAACTTGGCGGCATGCTCGGCCTCCTCGTGCGCAGCCTTCTCCCAGTACAGGCCGATCTCGGGATAGCCCTCGCGATGAGCGACGCGAGCCATGGCCAGGTACATACCGACCTCGGAGCACTCGCCTTCAAAGTTGGCGCGCAGGTCAGCAACGATATCCTCGGAGACACCCTCCATCTTGGCGACGCCCACGACGTGCTCGGCAGCCCACTCGAGCTGGCCCTCCTCCTGCTTCAGGAAACGAGAACCGGGAACGCCGCACTGGGGGCATTTGAAATCCTCGGGCAGCTGGTCGCCGTCGAACTCTTCCACATAACCGCAAACGGGGCAAACAAATTTCATGATTCGATCCTTTCGATCGATGGCGATGGAGCGCTCGTCCGGTCCCGTAAAGGCCCTCTCCGGACGCGCGTCTTGACGAGTTCTATTATCCATAAATGCAACCGAATGTGAAGCCTATTAGGAATGATTTTTAATAAAAAATTTTGAGCTTGTGAAGATGTTGATTGATTAACGATTGGCAGGCCGCCCGAGACCTCCGATGAGTACAATCGGTCGAGCAAATGTTGACCCATCAACAAATGAAGGAGCTTCCTTTATGCATCTAGCCCGTCGCGCCTGGTGCCGAACGTATCAGATGGTTTTTCGCATCGCATTGCCGGTGTTGCCCTATACCGAGCCGCATATTCTGGAGCATGCCGAGGATGTCCCCGCGGTGCTTCAAAAACGCTCGATACAGCGGGTTCTTATCGTGACGGATCCCGGTATTGCCCGTCTGGGGCTTACGGCACCGCTCGAGACGGCGCTCGCGTCCAAGGGAATCGGCGTTGCGATCTATGCCAAAACATCGGCAAACCCTACGGTCTCAAACGTGGAGGAAGCGGCGTCCCTGTATCGGGAGAACGCCTGCCAGGCCGTTATCGGCTTTGGCGGCGGCTCGGCCATGGACTGTGCTAAGGGTGTGGGCGCACGCATCGCACAGCCAAACAAGCCCATCAACAAGATGCGTGGCCTGCTGCGCGTTCATCGTCGCCTGCCGCTGCTCATCGCCGTCCCCACCACGGCAGGCACGGGAAGCGAGGTCACACTTGCAGCGGTCATTACCGATGACAAGACGCACTACAAGTACCCCATTAACGACTTTGTGCTTATCCCGCGCTTTGCGGTGTACGACCCCGAGTTTACGCGCGGCCTGCCCGCCTCCATTACGGGACAAACGGGTATGGATGCCCTGACGCATGCCGTCGAGGCCTTTATCGGCCGCAGCACCACGCCCTATACGCGCAAGATGGCGCGTCAGGCGGTACAGCTCATCCACGATTATTTGCTCGAGGCCTATGAGCACGGCGACAACATGCGTGCGCGCCACAATATGCTTTCTGCAGCGTATAAGGCGGGCGTTGCGTTTACGCGCTCCTACGTTGGATACGTTCATGCCATTGCACACAGCCTGGGCGGACGATACGGGATTCCGCATGGCCTGGCCAACGCCATCATCCTGCCGCATATGCTTCGCGCTTATGGTGACGCCGCCGCCCCCAAGCTCGCCGATCTTGCCCGCATGGCGGACATTGCGCCGGCTACCGCGCAGGACGGTCTTGCGGCCGAGGCCTTTATCGATTGGGTCGACCGCATGAACGTTGCCCTGGGTATCCCCAAATATGTGACAGGCGTTCGCCGCTCCGACATTCCGCAGATGGCGGCGCATGCCGATGCCGAGGCCAATCCCCTGTACCCCGTTCCGCTTCTAATGGACCGCTTGGAGCTCGAGCATATGTACGAAGTCGTTGCAGGTGGTATGTTTGAGGGCGAGAACTAGGAGGGCCCATGAACACCGAGGAAATCGCGCGCATCGTTGCCGATCAGCGCGCCTATTTTAAGACGCATGCCACGTTTGATGTCGATGCTCGCCGTCGCGCGCTCGTGAGCTTGCGTGATGCGGCACAGGCGCACGAGGCCAATATTGCCCATGCGCTCAAGACCGATTTGGGCAAGTCGCACGACGAGGCATATATGTGCGAGATCGGCACGTCGCTTTCCGAGATTCGTCATCAGATTGCGCACGTGGCTCGATGGAGTCGCCCGCGCCTGCGCCCGTGTGACCTCGCCAACGCCGTGAGTGTGTGCAAGACGCAGGCCGTGCCCTATGGCGTTACGCTCATCATGGCTCCTTGGAACTATCCGTTTTTGTTGACGCTCGAGCCGCTTGCCGGCGCCCTTGCCGCGGGCAATACCGTGGTCATCAAGCCGAGCGCCTATGCCCCGGCTTCGAGCGCGGTGCTCAAGCAAATCTGCGAAGAGGCATTTGATCCGCGCCTGGTAACGGTTGTCGAGGGCGGGCGCGCCGAGAACGAAGCGCTGCTCGATGAGTGCTGGGACAAGATTTTCTTTACCGGTAGCGTTCCGGTCGGCAAACTCGTCATGGAGCGGGCAAGTAAAAACCTTACGCCCGTGACGCTCGAGCTGGGTGGAAAGAGTCCCTGCATCGTAGATGCAACGGCAAACTTGAAGGTCGCGGCACGGCGTATCGCCTTTGGTAAATGGCTCAACGTGGGGCAGACCTGCGTGGCGCCCGACTACCTGCTGGTCGATAGACGCGTGCACGACGAGCTGCTGGGCCTTATCAAGGAGGAAGTCCGCCGTATGTTTGGCGAGCATCCGCTCGACAACGAGGATTACGGCCATATCGTCAACGCCAAGCACTTTGCGCGCGTGCGCGGGCTGATCGATCCCGATAAGGTTGTGCTTGGTGGCGCGGCGCGCGAGATGTCGCTCAAGATTGAGCCGACGATTCTGGATGGCGTGACCCCCGATGACGCCGTAATGCAGGAGGAGATTTTCGGCCCCATCTTGCCGGTGCTGACGTTTGAGAGCCTGGATGAGGTCGAGGCGTTCATCGCGAATCGCCCGACGCCGCTGGCCCTGTACGTCTTTAGTCAGGACCGTGCGGTTCAGCAGCGCTTTGTGCGCTACGTGCCCTTTGGCGGCGGCTGCATTAACGATACGATCATGCACCTGGCCACGAGCCATATGGGCTTTGGCGGCATGGGCGCGAGCGGCATGGGGCAGTACCATGGCCGCGAGAGCTTCGATACGTTTAGCCACAAGAAGAGCATCGTGAACAAGGCAACCTGGCTGGACGTGCCGTTTCGGTATGCGCCCTACGCAAGCTGGAAACACAAATTCGTGCGCATGTTTGTGCATTAGAATCGATGACACAGAGAAAAGCAAAATGGCCGCCCCCGCGTAAGCGAAGGCGGCCATTTCTCATGCCCAAGCGCTGGGGCGTGGAGCGTTCTGATGGCAACGCGCAGGGGCGGGACGCCAGATCGGTGCTAGAATACGGGACGACCGCAGCAAAGGGGAGATTATGCATATGTTCGAGAGCTATATGGACTGATGACGCTCAGGCTGTCTCGTTTGGTTTTCATATGCATGAGGGGTTTGCTATGTCCCGCCTTCTTTCTCCATCGCACCGTTTGGTTGCGGTAAATTTCTTTATACAGCTTGCATTTCAGTCGACGTATTTTGTCGGCATCATTGGCTGCGGCACCTACGTTCTCGGGGCCGGCGCATTTGAGACGTCCGCACTCGTGTTTGGACTCAACCTGGTGCTCATCTTTGCAACGTTTTGCTCCGGCGCACTTGTGGACTCCTTGGGCCCGCGTCATGTGCTTCTAGCCGTTTGCGTCCTGCTTTGCGCATCGGGCGTTTTTGGTCTTGTTGCTCCCGTGTCCTATTCCGCGCTTGCGCTACTCGCCATCTCTACCGGGCTGTTGTTTGGCGCGGGGACTACGGCCATGGACGCCTATCCGCGCTTTTTGACGGAAGTCCCCGATGAGCTTCTGCGCATTAACGGCCTCAATAACATCGCGACAAGTGTCGCGGTGATCGTTGGACCTGCGCTTGGAGGCGTTATCGCTTCGGTCTTTTCCAACCAAGGGGTGTTTTTCCTGCTTGCGGTGGCACCTGTTCCCGCTCTGCTGCTTGCGACCTCGTTGTGTGAAGGCGCTGCTGTTCAGGGCTTCGCTAAGCCGGAGTCTCGCGCTGAGGCGACGGGCTTGCGATCGCTTTGGGAAGGCGTTATTGCCACGGCAGCTGATGCCGACCTGCGCCTGATTTTTCTCATGGGCTTTATGGGCTTCTTTTCCTACGGGGCATTCGATTCGCTCGAGTCGCTGTTCTACCGCGATGTTCTCTGCGTGGGTACGGAGTGGATGGGATGGTTGTCGGCCATTGCTGGCATCGGCGGAACACTGGGGTCGTACCTAATCATGCGTGTGCCGTCGGGACGCATCAGGCTGGAGCTTCTGGCGGCGATGCTGCTGGTGACGGGTGTGGGCTCCGTTGTGTATGTGGGTACCGCCCATGTTGCCGTTGCTGCGGTGGGGCAGCTTGTCTGTGGCATTGGTTTTGGCGCCATGGGACCGGTGCGCGTCACACTCACCCAGCGCTTGAGCGACCCTGCCAAGGTGGGGCGCGTGCTGGGCGTGATGCGCGTGGGCCTCAACGGCGCAGGCGTGCTGCCTCTGGTCGTTGCTCCGTTTTTGGCCGACGCCTTTGGCGTGCAGGGAGTGCTTGTTGGCGCAAGCCTGGCAACGGCCGCTATCGCCTGCACGTTTTGGGCAATCGCCCGGCGTCGGGGCTAGGCTCTCGGCATTCCGCTTGCCTTGCTGAATAGGTCGCATGGGGAAAGCGAAATGCGCGCAGCCGCGATTGCGAGCGCTCGATCCTGCGCTATGACGCGGGGCTCGATGTTAACGGTCACAAGTCCGCAAGCTGCGACTGGAGCCTTGGATTCTTCGAGCTGTAATTCTCGAACCATCACAAAGGTATCCACTTGTGGTGAGTTTTCCATAGATTGGGGGAGTTGTTATGAAACGGCTTTTAATCCGTGCCGATGACATTGGGTATTCGTATGCCGTTGACCTGGGAATCGCCCGCAGCGTCAACGAGGGTCTGGTGCGCTCGGTAGGCCTTATGCCCAATATGCCCGAGGCCGAACGTGGCTGGTCGCTCGTGGCAGACGCCGGTGTTGCAGTGGGCCAGCATACCAACGTGTGTCTGGGTAAGCCGTGTGCCGACCCGGCGCTCATTCCGAGCATGCTCAACGAGAACGGTGAATTCCATAGCAGCCGTACCTTCCGTGAGCATTTTAAGCGCGGTGAGGAGTTGATAGACTTCGACGAGGCCTGCATCGAGATCCGCGCGCAGCATGACCGCTTTGTCGAGATCGTGGGTCGCGAGCCCGATTACTTTGAGGCCCATGCCGTCATGAGCAAAAACCTTAACCGAGCTATCTCGGCGGTTGCCCAGGAACTGGGTCTTAAGGAGCAAAAGGCGAGCTTCGACCCTGTGGCAGTGGTGCATTGCGGAGATGCCGACCTGCGCATGGTGATGCGCTCGATGGAGCCGGGCTACGAACCCAAAGAGGCAATCATGCAGACGGTCCGCGAGATGGTAGAAGGTGAGACGGTGATCTTTGTCTGCCATCCGGGTTATCTCGACCGCTTTATCCTCGAGAACAGCTCGCTTACGACCGATCGCACCAAGGAAGTCGATGCTCTGATCGATCCCGGGCTTCGCGCTTGGCTTGAGTCTCAACCCGATCTTCGCCTGATCGACTACCGCGACCTGTAAGGACTCAAGCCGCCACAAAGGGGACAGGCACCTTTGTGGCGGTTTTGGCGCCGTTGCCATTATGGCGGCGGCGCCTTTTTTTCCATGCGGCGCAATAGAGTCAGGGCAACGTGTCATGCGTGCCTTTTTGTGCATTAGAGTCGATGGCATAGGAATAAACAAAGTGGCCGCCCCGCGTAAGCGAAGACGGCCACTTCTCACGATGAAAACGTGTATCGGAGTTGGCAAGACCCGCGGCAACGGGTGCCATCCGTGTTCCTATCTTATCTGCAAGCGTTCTGTCGCGCAAGCGTTGCGGCAAACGATTGAAGGATGCAGACAGGATGAATTTGTGTCCGCACGGGTCCGTAGACTTCTCAACTATGTGGTGGACGCTCGCTAACCGGCAATGGAGGCGGTCATGTTTGATGATGACGAACTGTTCGATCTGACAGACGATCCGTTTGAGTGGGATCTGCTGCTCGATGATGACGAGCTGGGGCAGGACCGTAAAAAGCGGCAGGACAAGAAAGCCCAGGGCGACGCTTCGAAAAAGCAAGACAAACGTCGCCGGGGTCTGTTCGGCGGGCTCTTTGGGTAACTGTCGCATCGCTGCGTCTGTATACTAAACAGGTCTTATACGCATTGCGAAATGAGGACGTAGACGATGATGTGGTTTACCGCCGACCTGCACCTGGGTGATACGAATATCTTGCACGACATGGATCGACCGTTTGGTTCGATCGAGGAGATGAACCGCAAGGTCATCGATGCCATCAATGAGTGTGTTGCTGCGGATGACCGCCTCTATATTCTGGGTGACTTTACCTATCGTTTGCCCCTGGCGGAGGCGGTGCGCCTGCGCGAGCGTATCGAATGCAAGAACGTGGCGCTCATTCGTGGCAACCATGACGGCGATTGGGAAGATCCGGACGCGCCGCATATTTGGGATGAAGTGCGCGATTATCTGGAGGTCGCTCCCGGTTACGCCAAGGGCCATCGTCTGGTGATGAGCCACTACCCCATGCTCAGCTGGAATGGCAAGGCGCGCGGTGCCATCATGCTGCACGGGCACATTCACAGCAGGGGAGACCGTGCCAACGTCCGCAACCGCGATCGCGAGCGCCCGGTTCTGCGCTATGACGTGGGACTTGACGCTAATGGCTACAAGCCCGTAAGCCGCGACCAGATCCTAGACTTTTTTGGGCTGTAATTCTCGAACCACCACAAAGGGGACAGACACCTTTGTGGTGGTTTTGGCGCCGTTGCCATTATGGCGGCGGCGCCTTTTTTGTCCGTGCGGCGCGGTAGAGTGTATGCGGTTGATATTTGCGTCCATCGAGGAGCTGCCATGAACGAGATTAAGTGCCCGCATTGCGGCGAAGTTTTTAAGGTCGATGCGTCCGGCTATGCGGATATCGTCAAGCAGGTGCGCGATACCGAGTTCTCGCACGACCTGGATGAGCGTGTGAAGGCGGTCCAGCGCGAGGGCGAGCGGGCGCTGGAGCTTGAGCGCTCGCGTTCGGCGGCCGCTTTGCAAAAGGCGGAGTCCCAACGTAACGCCCAGCTTGTCGAGCAGAAGAATGCCGCAGCTCAACAGCTGGCGCAAGAGGTCGCCAAGCGCGATGCCGAACTTGCCGAGCTGCGCGCCAAGCTCGAGGGCGCTGCTGCAGAGCGCGAGAGCGCAAGCCAGCGCGCGGCGGTAGAGGCCCGCGCCGATGCTCAAAAGGAGAACGCCGAGCTCCAGCGCGAAATCGACAGCTTGCGCGCACAGCTGGGACGTAAGGATGACGAAGCCAAGCTTGCCGAGTCGGCGGTGCGTAACGCTGCTCAAAGCGATCTGGCCGCACGCGATGCGCAGATTGCCGAGCTGCAGGCCAAGCTTGCCGCGGCGGACAAGGCCCAGGAGATGGCGCTTGCCGCGGCCGCGGCCGAGTCGCAGCGCGCGCTTGATGCTGCTCGCAGCGAGGCTGAACGCACATTTGCTGACTATCAGGCGAAGGTGCAGGAGAAGTTTTCCGCCGCAAAGGCTCAGTCTGAGCAGGAGGCTGAGGGCCTGCGCGCCCAGCTGCGCGAGCAGGAGCTGGCAGCAAAAATGAACCTGTCGGAGGCGGTTGCCGCGGCGGAGCGAGAGCGCGACGAGGCGCGTGCCAAGCTGACGAGCGAGCTGGCGGTGCGCGATTCGCGCGAGGAGCAGGCCAAGGCGGCACACGAGCTCGAACTTGCGCAGACCAAGCGCGCGAACGAGGAACTGATTCGCTATAAGGATGAAGAGATTGAGCGCCTTAAGGACATGAAGGTCCGCCTGTCCACCAAGATGGTGGGCGAGTCGCTCGAGCAGCACTGCGAGACCGAGTTTAACCGCCTACGCATGACGGCGTTTCCCAACGCGTACTTCGAGAAAGACAACGATGCGTCCGAGGGCACCAAGGGCGACTTTATCTTCCGTGAGTGTGACGCGAGCGGCAACGAGATCATTTCGATTATGTTCGAGATGAAAAACGAGAACGACGAGACCGCGACCAAGCATAAGAACGAGGACTTCTTTAAGAAGCTCGACCACGATCGTCGCCAGAAAGGCTGTGAGTACGCGGTGCTCTGCACGTTGCTCGAGCCCGAGAGCGAGCTTTATAACGCAGGAATCGTGGACGTGAGCTATCGCTACGAGAAGATGTACGTGATCCGCCCACAGTTTTTCATTCCCATGATTACGCTGCTGCGCAACGCCGCTATGGGTTCGCTTCGCTATAAGCAGGAACTGGCGGAGTACAAACAGCAGAATATCGATGTCACGAACTTCGAAGCCAAGATGGAGAAGTTCAAGAACGACTTCGGCCGCAACTATGAGCTCGCGAGCCGTAAGTTCCAGACGGCGATTGAGGAGATCGACAAGACGATTATCCATCTGCAAAAGACCAAGGAGGCGCTCCTGTCGTCCGAGAACAACCTACGCTTGGCAAACAAGAAGGCCGACGACCTCACGATCCGCAAACTCACCTGGGGGAACAAAACAATGAAGGCGGCCTTCGACGAGGTGCGTGAGGTGGCGGCGGACACGGTTGATGAGCCCGCCGATGCCGATTCGTATGAGGTCGAGGATGCCGAGTAAGGCATAACGTATAGTGCAAAAGCGGGGCCGCTGGCGATGTTGCCAGCGGCCCCGCTTCATTTCGTTCCAGTATGTACGGCTAGTCCTCGAGCAAATCCTCGATAAAGCCGACACGGTAGTTCTTGAAAATAACCTCGCCGCCGTCTTGCGTGGCATCCAGGTCGACATCGCCCATGATGCCAAAGTCGTGGTCGCCGTCCTCGTCGGCAAAGATCTGGTGCACGTGCCACACGTGGAGTGCCTTCTCGTCGGACTCGTCGATCGAGAACATGGCGGAGCTGCGCGCGTCGCCGTTGGTGAGAATCTCCTCGTGCTGCTCATGGTAGGCATCGAGCGCTTTTTGCCAACGGATTTCGCTCATGCCCCAGTCCTCGTCGAGCTCGCCTAGGTCGCTCGTATGCTCGCGGGCGGCAAGGGTTACGCGGCGGAAGAGCGCGTTGCGCACCAGCAGCGTGCAGCCGCGGCGGTCGGCTACGACTTCGTCGATGCCCTGCGGCGGTGCGGCGTCGAGTGCGGCGGGGTTGCCGGCGTTCTCCCACTCGTCCACCAGGCTCGAGTCCACCGAACGCACCACAAAGCCCAACCACGAGATAATGTCGCGCAGGCACTCGTCGCGCTTCTCGATGGGTACGGTGCGGTCGAGCGAACGGTAGGCCTCTGCCAGGTAGCGCAGCAAGATGCCCTCGGAGCGGGCGATTCCGAGCTTTTGGATATAGCCCTTAAAGTCGCTCGCGCTCTCCAACATGTCGCGCAGGACGCTCTTGGGCGAGAGCTGGTAGTCGTTTGCCCAGGGCACTTCCTGGCAGTACTTGTCAAAGGCGGCATCGAGCAGCTCCTCGAGCGGCTTTTCGTACGTGACGTCCTGAATGCGCTCTAGGCGTTCCTCATATTCGACGCCGTCGGCCTTCATCTCGGCCATAGCGCGGTCGCGCGCGGCACGCTCCTGGGCGCGGAGCACCTGCTTAGGGTCTTCGAGTGTGGCCTCGACCATGCTGATGAGATCCATGGTATAGGTCTCGCTCTCGGGGTCGAGCAGCTCCAGCGCGGCAAGCAAAAATGGCGAGAGCGGTTGATCGAGCGCGAAGTCCTCGGGTAGATCGACCGTCAGCGCATAGTCGATGTCTGGCGTGGCGTCGGCCGGGGCGTTGGGTGCGGGCGGCACCTCGGTACGCACGACGACGCCGGAATCGATGAGCGTGGCGAAGATTTCGTCGGCGCGAACCTCGAGCTTGGCCTTTTCCTCGGGGGTCTGCAAGCTTGTCTCGATAAGGTCGTGCACGCGGGCGCGGGCGTCGCCGTCCTGCTCGACTACGCTAATCACCATAGAGTGCGTGATGCGCAGGCGCGGCTTGAGTGTCTCGGGCTGCGTCTCGATCAGGCGCTCAAAGGTCTGCTTGTTCCAGGTGACAAAGCCCTCGGGCGCCTTCTTCTTTTTAATCTTGCGAAGCTTCTTGGGATCGTCGCCCGCCTTTGCCATGAGCTTGGCGTTTTCAATCTCGTGCTCAGGTGCCTCGGCAATCACCATGCCCTCGGTATCGAAGCCCGAGCGGCCGGCGCGACCGGCAATCTGGTGGAACTCGCGGGCACGCAGGCGACGCATCTTGTAGCCATCGAACTTGGTGAGTGCGGTGAGCACCACGGTGTGGATGGGTACGTTGATGCCGACGCCGAGCGTATCGGTACCGCAGATGACGGGCAGTAGGCCCTGCTGCGCCAAGCGCTCGACCAGCAGGCGATAGCGCGGCAGCATGCCGGCATGGTGCACGCCGACGCCGCATCCGAGCAGGCGCTTGAGAATCTTGCCAAAGGCCGTGGAGAAGCTCGTGCCCTTGGCCGCCTCCTTGATGGCCTCGCGCTGCTCCTTGCTGGCAATACCAAAGTTGGCGAGTGACTGCGCCGTTGCAAGTGCGGCATCCTGGCTAAAGTGCACGATATAGAGTGGGGCTTCGCCACGGCGCATGGCGAGCTCGACCGTACCCTCGAGGGAGGTCGTCACATAGTCGTAGCTCAGCGGAACAGGGCGTGGTGCATCGACGACCAAGTCGCAGGCAGCGCCGGTGTGCTCCTCGAGTGAGGCGGCGATGGCGGTGACATCGCCGAGCGTGGCGCTCATGAGCATAAACTGCGTGTGGGGCAGGGTGAGCAGCGGTACCTGCCAGGCCCAACCGCGATCGGGGTCGGCAAAATAGTGGAACTCGTCCATGGCGACGCAGCCCACGTCGGCATCTTCGCCCTCGCGCAGTGCGTCGTTAGCAAGGATCTCTGCCGTGCAGCAGATGACGGGCGCCTTGGTGTTGATGTGCGTGTCGCCGGTGATCATACCGACGTTATCGCGGCCGAGCACCTGTACCAGGTCGAAGAACTTTTCGCTGACCAAGGCCTTGATAGGGGCCGTGTAATAACAGCGTTTGCCCTGCGCCATGCCCATAAAAAGCATGCCCAGCGCGACGAGCGATTTACCCGATCCGGTCGGCGTGCCTAAGATGACGTGATCGCCGGCGGCCAGGTCCATGAGGGCCTCTTCTTGGTGGTCCCACAGCTCAATGCCGCGGTCGCTCGTCCATTCAAAGAAGCGCTCGAAGGCCTGATCGGGCGTGAGCCACGGTTCGGGCTCGCTGCCATCCTCGGGCTCCCACCAAGTGGGGGAGAGCGCGCCGAGCGAGCCGAACTCTGCCTCGGTTCCCGTGCCGCCCGAGAATGAGCTGGCAGCGCCGGCGCCGGAGACGGTGCTGGCGGCGGTATCTGTCGTGGTCTGTGCCATGTGGTTGCTTTCTCTCGCGTTTGTCCGCCAACTATTATGGCGTAGCGTCGCATCGATGCGTTCGCAGGCAAGAAAATGCAGGAAATGGGCGTTCTGCCCAGCTGTTTGGGGCGGCCGCTAACTAAGTGAGTAGACTTTTTGCGATATCGCGAGCACGCGAATTTTACGCAAGGGCTCTACCTGCGATTTTAGTTTTCGCCATACGGGTCGTGCTTGGCTATTGCCAAAAAGTCTACTCACTTAGGTTTGAGGGTCGTTCGTCGGCGCCTATTTGCGTTTGGCTACCGGCGCCGCGACTGCCAAAAGCCCCTAGGACTCTTGCGGCAGGCGCTTCTTGCCCTTGCGGGCGCGGTTTTTAAAATTCTCGACGGCCTCTTCCATGCCCAGGGGCACGTACGTGAGCTCATTAAGGTCGTCGGGCAGGTAGCAGGCAAGACTTTGCTCCTGCATGCGCCCCGCCGTGAGCTCATCGTCACCGGGCTGTGCGCCGGGTGTGGCGCAAATGCCGTAGACAGCGGCACCCATCTCGCGCGTACGGCACTCATATTCGGTCTCGGGATACTCGGGATGGTCGCGGCGGACGTCGTCACTTATCCAACGCGTGTCGTAGCCTGCCGCGGCAAACTGCCCCAGGGCGTAGTCGCGCAATGGTTTACTGTCGGTGCGCAGCGTGACGGTGGCGCCAGCTGCAAGGAGCGGGCGGTAGAGCATCAGATGGTCGACATGGACGAGCCGCTTTTTGGCGTACTTGGCTTTGGGCTGCGGCGTGGGAAAGTTGATGGTGATGGCATCGAGCTCGCCTGCGGCAAACAGCGCGGGCAACGCTGCAGCTCCGCGCGGGAGTACGAGCGCGTTGGGCAGCCCCTGCTCGCAGATTTTCTGTGCGGCATAGGCGATGCAGATGGGCTCCTGGTCCATACCGACAAAGAGCGTGTCGGGTTCACGGCGAGCTCGCTCAACCAGATAGGTGCCTTTGCCGCAGCCTAGATCCAGATGAAGGCGGGTAAAGGGCAGGCCGCCGGCTGGCGCGCAGGCTTCGCCCCAATTCCCGGCATAGGCCTCGGGGTTCGTCTCAATCGCATCGGCGTAGCGCTCCAGGCGCTCTTCGAGCACAAAGTTCTTAGGCGTGCGAACGTGGACGGCTCCCATGAGGCTCCTTGGTTATACGCATGGAACGCATGACTACGCGTTCCGTCAACGGGTTGGAAAAGGTGGGCATGGTTTGCCCGGAAGTTGCGGCGCGACTCGGCGGCGGGTCGCCGATGCCTACAGGCGCTTGAGGATCACATAGCGGTTGAGCTCGCCGCTGCGACCGTCGGCGTGGAAACGCTCGAGCTCGCGTACGGGAACCTCGCCACTCTTGTAGAACGTACGAACGCCGCGCACCAGGTCGGTGATCTGCTGATCGTCAAAGTGGTGGCAATAGCGGTAGGCATGGCGGTCGTTTTGCCATCCAATGAGGTGGTCGCCGGCTTCGAACTGCGCGGAATCGTAGTCCTCAAACGGCGGGGTGAGCTCAGCGCGGGCCTCGGCGCGAACGGCTTTGCGTGCCATACGCTCGTCGTTCATAAACTCCCAAAAGCTGATGGCGATGATACCGCCCGGGCGCGTCTGGCGCACCAGGGCGTCGAGCACGCGCACGCGATACTCGCACGACGGCACGTGGTGCATAAAGCCAAAGCAGACCGAGATGTCGGCGAGCGGGGCGTCGAAAAGCGCGTCGGGTGTCTCGGCGGGGTTGAGCTTCATGAGGGCATCGAGCACGTCGAGTTCCTGGAAGTGCAGGTTGGGGATGCGCAGGGCGTGGCCATGAGCATCGATGGCCAGGTCTTGGCACGAGTCGACGCCATAGAACTCAAGCGGGCAGCTGGCGTCTGCCGAGGGACTCGTGCCGTCGACGCCTTTGGCGGCAAGTGTGCCGCCGGCGGCAAAGTTCTCGAATCGCATATTGCCGCAGGCGAGATCGAAGACGCGGACGGGATGCTCGATCGTGGCGACGTCGAGCTGCCCGAGCGCGATGTCCATGGTGCGCACCCAGCCAGGCCACGGGGCCTGGCGCGTATCGGAAAAAGAGGCGGAGTGCTCGCGATAGAACGTATTGTTGAGCTGGATGAGCGATGAGGCGAAATCGCGGTTCACGGCGCGGAACTCCCTCCGTTGGCGGTGCGGAATAAACAGTACGACCATACTACCGTTAACACCGCAACGGGGACAACCGAGCTGCGGGCCATTGCTTTGTTTGGACGCATTTTCGCAGCTCATATGTGCCCGCAACCGTCGGTTGTCAAAAATCTCACTAGAATAGGTGGCATGCTTTTGGCGGTGGCGGATAGATTTTTAACTGTGCAAGGCGCCTTAAGAAAAAACGGTCCGGCGGCACGGCTGGCATCGCATAGGAGGAACCATGAATGTAGAAACTGCGCAGCGGCTCGCCGACCTTCGCCGCAGCAAGGGCTTTAGCCAAGAGGGATTGGCGCGAAAGCTGGGACTGTCGCGCCAGGCGGTCAGTAAATGGGAGCGCGCGGAGAGCTCGCCCGATACCGAGAACCTGATCTCGCTCGCCAAGCTCTATGGTGTGAGTCTGGACGAGCTGCTCAATCCGAGCGACGAGATCGAGGACGATATCGAGTTTGAGAATGAGGACCGCGCCCGCCAGCGCGAGGCCGAGGCGGCGGAGCGAGCCCGTACCCACGAGGCGGCGGCACGCGCTACCGAGGCCGCAACGCAGGCGAGTGATGCCGCGGCTAAGGCGGCGCAGGCTGCAAGCTGGAGCGCGCAGGCGGCTAACGCCGCGACGGCGCAAGCGACGAACGCCGGTGCGGTCAATCCGACTCCGGTGAAAGGACCGTTCCAGTCGTTCCCGTATTGGGCTGTGTGCTGGATGCTGTTCTTTTTGCTGATGTTCCTGTTTGGCGCCGGTCCCTTTGCCGCGCTGATCTTCTTTACGATTCCCATCTATCACTGGGTGGCGCGTGCGCTCGATGGTGATTGGGCGCGCGGGGATATTCAGGTTGGTCCGGCGCCGGTGGCAGCCAAGGCTCAGGATGATTTCCCTGCGGTTGATGCTGACGCGGCTGCTACAACCTCCGCTGAGACGAGTACCAAAGAAGGTGATGAATGATGAAACTCTCGCATGAATCTAAGGTGCGCCTGGGTGTTGGTATCGGAGCGTTTATGCTCATCATCGGACTTGTCTTTGGCACTTCGCGGCTATTGGCTCATTCCGATATGGTGCGTACGACCGGTATTCTATCTGGCAATTTGTCTGATTTTGACGATATGTTTGACGACGATGATCTCTTGGATAGCGGTAACTATTCCGCTCGGCCTCAACAACTTTCGAGCGAAACGTTTGATGCCGGCGCGTTCACATCGCTTGACTTGGACGTGACGTCGGGCACGGTCGAGGTCAAACACGTCACCGGCGGCCCGGTGCGTGTTATCGAAAGCGGCCGCGTTGCGAAGGGGACGTCTGCTTCTGATGCGGCTACCCGGAACCTTGCTGAGGTCAAGGGCTCTACGCTCAAGATCAGTCAGTTCTACTACGATGGTAAGCGCGCGATTGACCGCACAATTACCATTGAGCTGCCGCGAGATGTTGCGGATAGCCTGGTGGGCATTACGGCGAATGTAGGATCAGGCGACCTGACGGTCGCGGACATTGCGTGCCATGATCTGGATATAACGTTGAATTCGGGAGACGTCGAGTTTACGGGCGCCGTGACCGATACCCTGAATGCCGAGGTTGGTTCGGGCGGTGCGACGTTCGAGCTCTACCAGGCCCCCGCGAGCTCGATGGACGTTACCGTGGGCTCGGGTGATGTAGAGATAACGGTTCCGAACTCTACGGGCTTTAAGGCGAGCCTTACCCTGGGCAGTGGCGACTTCGAGAGTGATTTCCTTCCGCTTGGCTACGATGGCGAGACCATATTGAATTCTGAGTTCGACAATGGCGATAAGTCCGCCACGTATCGTTTTGAGATCGGCTCGGGCGACGTGTCGTTTGATTCGGAGTAACGGGCGCTTTTCGAAAACCCGTAAGCATAGACGCGCTGTTTGATGAAGGCGCCGAAGCCGAGGTCGGCTCCGGCGCCTTTGCCTTTACAATGGGGGCATGGAACAGATTATCTTGAACATACTCGAGGCCCTGCGCCGCGGCGATACCGTGGACGACAAGGCGCTCGTCAAACTGATACATGCCGAGGCGCGCCGCGAGGGTGCCGACAAACGTGACCTGGCCAAGCGCCGTCTGCTGCCGTTTTACCAGCGGGTAAAACGTGAGGAGCCGGCTCGTTGGGCTGGGTGGAACATCGATGCCGAGCTGGAACGCCAGCTGCTGCAGGTGTTGCGTATGAAGCCGCGCCGCACGGCTTCGGGCGTGGCGACCATTACCGTCATCACCAAGCCGTGGCCGTGCTCGGGCGATTGCCTGTTTTGCCCCAACGACCTGCGCATGCCCAAAAGCTATCTGCACGCCGAGCCGGCGTGCGCCCGTGCGGAGCAAAACTGCTTTGATCCGTATCTGCAGGTGAGCGCTCGTCTGACCGCGCTTTCGCAAATGGGGCATGCGACCGACAAGATCGAGCTCATCGTACTTGGCGGTACTTGGAGCGACTATCCGCAAGGGTATCAAACATGGTTTGTGTCGGAGCTTTTCCGTGCGCTCAATGACGATGCCGTGGCCGGCGTGGCAGCCAACCCCATGTTGGCGCGTCCGGGCATCAGCCGTGCCGAGGCGGGGCGCCTGCTCGATGACGCTCCCGCCGATGCCCTGCCGCCGGTGGTGGCGGTGCGTCGCGAGCGCTATAGGACTGCCGGCATTGCGACCGATGAGGCTGAGCTTGCCGCCGGTGTTGCCGGCGAGCAAGGGCGTGTGGATGCTGCCGTGGGTGGCTATAACCGCGCGGTGCGAAAGCTCTATGGCCCCGGCACGCCGTGGGGCCGGGTTGCCGAGTGGCAGACGGCAACGATGGAGGAGCTTGAGCGGCAGCAGCGCATCAACGAGACGGCGAAGCATCGCGTGGTGGGACTCGTTATCGAGACGCGCCCTGATGCCGTGACGTCGCAGGCGCTCACGCTCATCCGCCGCCTGGGCTGCACCAAGATTCAGGTGGGCATCCAGAGCCTCGACCAGCATCTGCTCGATATCAACGAGCGCCGCATTGCTGTGGCGCAGATTGAGCGAGCGTTTTCGCTCGCGCGCCTCTTTGGCTTTAAGATCCATGCGCATTTTATGCTCAACTTGCTGGGCGCCACGCCCGTGGGGGACAAGCGCGACTACGAGCGCTTTATGACCGAGGGCGCCTTTATGCCCGACGAGGTCAAGGTCTACCCGTGTGCGCTCATTGAGGGCTCGCGTTTGGTGGGATGCTACGAGCGTGGCGAGTGGCGCCCCTATACCGAGGACGAGCTGCTCGATGTGTTGGCCGATGACATCGTGGTGACGCCGGCGTTCTGCCGCATTAGCCGTATGATTCGCGACTTTAGTTCCGACGACATTATGGTGGGCAACAAGAAGCCCAACCTTCGCCAGCTGGTCGAGAATCGCCTGGCGGCGCAGGGCAAGGGCGCCAAGGTGCGCGAGATTCGCTATCGCGAGATCAGCACGGCGGGCGCCGACCTGGGCGAGTTGACCCTTAACGAGGAGGTGGCGTACGAGACGCCGGTGACGCATGAGCGCTTTTTGCAGTGGGTAACGCCGCAGGGCAAGATCGCGGGCTTTTTGCGCTTGTCGCTGCCCGACCGCGCATTTGTTGCCGCGCATGCGGACGAGTTGCCGACGACGCCGGACGAGGCGATGATTCGTGAGGTACACGTGTATGGTATGGCCGCGCGCGTGGGCGATCAAGGCCAGGCGGCTCAGCATCATGGATTGGGGCGCTCGCTGGTGGAGCGCGCGTGCGAAATTGCTCGGGATGCGGGCTATGCGCGCATCAACGTGATTAGCGCGATTGGCACGCGTGAGTACTATCGCCATTTGGGTTTTTATGATCATGGACTCTATCTGCAAAAGGAGCTCTAGATGAACAAGCCGAGTGTTTCTGCCGGTGTCGTTGCCGGCGTTGCCCTGGGAGCCGCGGCGCTCGGTGCGGCCGCCGTTGCTGTTCGCGCTGCCTGTCTGCAGGTCGCGAGGACCCGCAATGGGCTGGCGCGCGTGAAGCGCGTGCACGATGAGAACGGCGACGAAGTCCGCGTGTTGGTGCAAGGCGGCGTGTACCAAAGCGCGACCTATGTTGGCGAGCGTTGGGCAGAGCCCGTCTTTGTGTACTATCGTGCGTTTGACGATGTGTTTGAGGCCGAGGATGCCATGCGCGATGCTTGTAGTCATGGCATCGACCGCATGCTTATGCTGGGCGGCGGCGGGTTTGCCTATCCCAAGTTTGCGCTGATGTCGCACGAGAACTTGCGCATGGACGTCATTGAGTACGACGCCGAGATTACGCGTCTAGCACGTCGTTGGTTCTATCTGGACGAGCTGGAGCGCACGGTGGGAGACCGCTTGCGGGTGATTACCGCCGAGGCTCGCTCGTATCTGGGCGTGACGAGCGTGGGGCATCGTCGCTACGATGTCGTCGTGAGCGATTGCTTTGGCGGTGCCGAACCCGTGCGCGAGCTGGCGACGATTGAGGCGCTGCGTTTGGTGCGGGGCAGCCTGAACCCCGGCGGTATCTATGCTGCCAATATCGTGAGTGCAAACGAGGGGAGCGATGTGACGTTCCTGCGCGATTGCGTTGCCACGGCGCTCGAGGTGTTTGCGCATGTTTGGGTGGTTCCCTGCGGCGACGCGGAATTTGGCGGCGAAGAGAACTACCTGCTCATTGCCAGCGACGGTGACTACACCTTTGCCGAAGCCGTGCCCTTCGATGCCGACTTCTTCGGCACGGCCCTCCGCGACTAGCCTATTCGGGGCGGGCCTCTTTCGACCAGTCTTTTTGGGCTTTTTAGCTACCCCGGCAGGTAACGCGAACGGTTTGGCTGATTAACGGCAGGGATAGCTAAAAGAGCCCCGTCCCAAATTAGCTGGTCCAGCTGCGGATGCGCTGCTTCATGCCCTCGATATCGAGTACGCCTTCGGCAAAGCCCTTGCGCACGAGTTCCTCAGGAACAAATTCGTCGTAACGATCAAAGTAAGGCACCTCGCCGGGATAGACGAGCTCAATGGGATCGAAGTCCTTCTCGGCCTCGGCGGCGAGCACCTCAAAGAACGTCTCCTCGTCGGCCTTCATCTTAAACTGCATATAGTACGGTCGCGACGGGTCGAGTCCGCGAAGGCCCAGCTCAGCGGCACATTTAATCTTGAGCATGCGCTCGAGCGCCAAAAAGGCGTAGCTGCCCAGCCAGGGGAAGAGCACCCAGGTATCGCCGCCCAGGTTGATGAGCGGCTTGGTTCCTGCGCCCGAAATCTCGGCCGTATGACGAGCCTGCGCCAAGCGGGCTCTCGCGTTACCCATGAGGTACGGATATGCCGCGTGCTCGTTAAGCGCTTTGCGCATACGCTCGAGTACGTGTGTATTAATGTCGCCGGGGCAGTCGCCAAAGTAGGCCGGCACGCGACCTTTGACCTGTGTGGCAAAGACGGTATGACGCTTCCAGTCCACTTCCTCGACAATCCAGCAGTGTCCGGCGATGGCGATGCGCTCACCGGGCGGTGGCGGATTGACGATCGTGCCCAATTCGGCCGACTCGCTGCGAACGGTGAACTCCTCGTTTTCCTGAAACACGGCGTAGAACTTAAAGTTGTTAATGATGCGCTCGCCTGCGAGACCCACGATGAGCCCGCCGCCCTCGGTGATCTGAATATGGTCGATGGTAATGAGGTGACGGAGCAAGACGCGATAGTCATCGGCCGAGATGCGGTGAAAATAGCTGAGCGTGAGCACACGCTGGGCAAGTTCTGCCGGCGTGAGCTCACCGGTGCTGGCAAGTGTCGACATGGTCTGGTGATAGAGCAGACTATAGGGGAGTCGATCGAGCTCGGGTGGCTCGACCCACTTTTCCTCACGATAGAGTTGTACGAGCGCGATGCCCTGCAGGAGCTTCCACGGAATGGTCTCGGGCATCATCGTGCGCGGCTCGGGCTCTTCCTCGCGCATGACAAACCACATCTCGGGTGGAAGATCGCGGCGTCCTGTGCGGCCCATGCGCTGCAAAAAGGAGCTGACGGTAAACGGTGCATCGATCTGGAACGCGCGCTCCAGACGACCGATATCGATGCCGAGCTCCAGTGTGGAAGTGGTGACGGTTGTCTGTGCCTGCTCCTCGTCACGCATCAGCTCCTCGGCGGTCTCGCGCAGCGATGCCGAAAGATTGCCGTGGTGGATGAGAAAGCGGTCGGGCTCGTGTCGGCTCTCGCAGTAGCTGCGCAGCATGGAGCATACGGCCTCTGCCTCCTCGCGCGAGTTGGCAAAGACCAGGCACTTGCGGCCGCGCGTATGTTCAAAGATGTAGCCCATGCCGGGGTCGGCGTTTTCGGGCGCGGTGTCGGTGGGGTTGAGAAGCGCCTGCTCGGTCGCCCGCGGGATATCGACTTCGCCCTCGGGGGCCGAGGAAGTGCGACGATCCCTAGAGGTAACCTTGCCCCGTGCCTGTTCGCGACGCTGACGGCGCTCCTCCTGCGTGAGCTGTCCGCTGTGACGTCTGTCTTGGGTGCCGGCGGGCAGTGCCGTGGACGTTGCCGCCTCGATGCGCTCGCACGCAAGCACCTCGGCCTCTTGGGGACCAGCACTCTCGAATCCTCGCTGCTGCGCCTGGGGGCCCGAGTTGTAGAAGTGCTCCATGGAGATGCGCCACACGCGACGCGGTTCCTCAAAACGGGGGATAACGCAGCTGCGTCCCGTTCCCTGCGAGAGAAAGGCGCCCGTGCGCTCGGGGTCGCCGATGGTAGCCGAAAGGCCAATGCGTCGGGGCTGCACACCTGCCATGCGCGAGAGGCGCTCGATAAGGCAGAGCGTCTGCCCGCCGCGGTCGCCACGCATAAGCGAGTGAACCTCGTCGATGACCACATAGCGCAGGTCGCAAAACATGCGCGGGATCGCCATGTGCTTATGGATCAGGAGCGCCTCGAGCGATTCGGGCGTAATCTGCAAGATGCCGCTCGGCTTTTTAATGAGCTTTGCCTTGTGCGACTGCGAGACGTCGCCATGCCAGTGCCAGACGGGGATATCGGCCTCTTCGCAGAGGTCGTTGAGGCGGACGAACTGATCATTGATGAGTGCTTTGAGGGGACCAATGTAGAGGGCGCCTACGCTTGTGGGCGGGTTTTCCCAAAACTCGGTCAGGATGGGAAAGAAGGCCGCCTCGGTTTTGCCGGACGCTGTGGATGCCGTCAGGAGCACGTTGTCTTGCGTGTTAAAGATGGCGTCTGCTGCTGCAACCTGGATAGAGCGTAAGCTCTCCCAATCGTGGGAGTAGATGAAGTCCTGGATAAACGGGGCGTAGCGGTCAAAGGCGTTCACGGGGCCTCCTTTCAACAACGGGTTATCAAACGCAACGGGCAATGGGTCGTCGAATTGCAATATCGGCATTTGCCGAGATAAAACCTACCAAAATAAACCTGTCCCTTTTTGGCAGGTTAGATGGTGAACTCGGCGAAGTTGCGGTCGCCGCCTGCGGTGCCGGTGTTGTCTGTTGCGGCTGTCGGCGCCAGCGCGTCGCCACCGACGCTTTGCAGCAACTCGGCTACGCTAGCATAGGGGTTCTGACACAGGATATCGAGCAACTCGATAAAGTCACGAATGACTTCACGCGGCGTCAGGTGCGTATCGGCTCCCACGCGACCGAACTCAATCTTGAGGAAGTCCACCAGGTCGTTCTCGGTAAGCGTGGGCGTCCAGCCAAAGTAGCCGGCATGGATCTGCATGAGTTTTTCGATGAGCACCAGCAGCTCCTCATAGGTGAGTGGCTGCAGGCGGATGATGGGCGCGAGCATGTCCTTAAGGTCCTCGCGTGCAAAGCGGCCCTGGGCGAGTCGGCTGCGTAGGGCCTCGTAGGAAAACACGCCGCGGCGGCGGTCCTCGATGGAGGTCGGCGTGCCACCCATGATCATGCCCAGGTACTGCGCCTTGCCCTGAAGTGTGTCGTTGTACATGGTCAGGATTTTCTCGTAGTTGTACTGGCGCGTGATGGCGTTGGGAATCTTATACAGATTCACGAGCTCGTCAATGAGCACCAGCATGCCTTTGTAGCCGCTGCAAACCAAAAAACGCGCGATGAGCTTGACGTAGTCGTACCAGTCGTCATCGCTGATGATGGTTGAGGAGCCCAGCTCGGCGCGAGCCTCGCTCTTGGTGCGGTATTCGCCGCGGATCCATTTGGTCACGCGGCTCATGGCCTCTTCGTCGCCCTCGGATACGGCCGCGCGATAGCGGCGAAGCATGCGGGTGAAGTCGAAGCCGTGGACCATCTCCTCGAGCGGGGCTAGTTGGGCATTGACGACCGACTCGTCGACGTCGGCACACGAGGCGACCCAACGATCCAGGATAAGGTTGAGCGCACCGCCCTCGGGGCGCGTTTTAGTCGATATATTGCGGATGAGCTCGCGGTAGGTGGCAAGGCCCTGTCCCTGACCGCCCTGGAGACGGCGCTCAGGGGATAGATCGGCATCGGCGACGACGAACCCCTCGCCCATGGCGTGCGTGCGGATGGTTTGGAGTAAAAAGCTCTTGCCGGCGCCGTAGCGACCGACCAGAAAGCGGAAGCTCGCGCCACCGTCGGCGATGAGGCTCAGATCGGTGAGCAGGGCGCGGATCTCGACCTCGCGTCCTACGGTGATGTAGGGAAGGCCGATGCGCGGGACCACGCCGCCCTTGAGCGAGTTGAGAATGACGGCGGCGACGCGCTTGGGCACGCGGGGTGCTGCGGATGCGGTATCACTCATGGTCTAGGTATCCTCTCACGTCTGCTTCGTAGTCCTCAATAATCTGCGGTCCTGCCGCGCTAAATTCAATTACGGTGTCGCCCACCAGATCAAAGAGCGCCTCGTTGATGGTATCGACGAGCATGTCCTCGCTCTGCTCCGATTGCGCTACCGCCGATTCCGCCTGTACTGCATTGTGCTCGAGCAGCGCGCGGAGATAGGCGTCTGCAGCAGGCGCGAGTTCGTTCGTGGCGTCAACGGGCGCAGCGGCTGTAAACGCGGGCGTCGGCACAAGAAGCGGCGCCACAACACCAAACTGTTCGGTGGAAATGGTTGGCTCGTCGGCCTCGTCCTGCCGAATGGGTGCCGCGACCGCCTCGACCGTCGCGTCTGCCACGGGCTCGGCTTTCGACCGTTCGGAGCCTGCCGTATCGACCTCTGCGATCATTCCGTCCTCGCGCTCCTCGTCGATCAAAAGCGCCTCGCGCGTTTGCGCGGCGGCGCTCCGAATGTGCCCCAGCTGACTCAGATCGATATCGATCTTGACGGGCTGGTGTGCGGCGTCCCACGAAAGCCATGCCACAATCTCGTCATCGATAATCTTGGCCAGATATTTGGGGACCTTTTCTTCCTTAAGGGGATGGGCGGGGTCAAGCGCCAGGCGCAGGTGTTGGTCGCAGGCGCGCATCATTTCACCGAGCTTGCTGCTCTTTTGCCTACTACCGTGGATACGCATGCATTCCCAAAAGCCGTTTTGGCAACGGTAGATATGGATAGGATCTAGGCGATATTCGCAGTCCTCGTGGCGCTCGGGCGCAAAGAATACGGCCGAGGCAAACATGGTGTAGGGCATGGCCGTCTCCTCCCCAAATAAACTCGCCACGATGCCGGTCTTTCGGTGCGTGTCATAGTAGCGCACCATGCGGACATACACGGCGCACGCCACGTGGCGCAGATCGCGGTGGTGGCTGCGGTCGAGCCGCGAGTTACTTAGGTTATACGTGGAGAGGGCATTGATAGCGGCCATGAGTCGCTCCTCGCGCACCTCATCGGGCGGAAGGGGGAGCGTGGGCTCGGAGGTTTTGCGACGCTTGGGGGGCTGGCCGGACGGTGCCGGTGCTGGTACAAGGTCTCGTGCCGCTCGCCGCAGCTCGATAAGGGCGTTATCGAACATGACGGTTTTAGAGTCACGAAGCAGCTTGGGGTCGAGCCTGTGGAACACGGCGTAGTCCTGCAGCCACACGCGCGCAAACCGGTCGATGCCGGGCTCGAAGGCGCGATAGACATCCCAAAAAGCCTTGATCTTGTTAAAACCATCGAGCGGGTCATCTACGCCAATGCCGCAAATCAACTCATAGAGATACAGAAAGGCAAACGAGGTCGATGTCTCCTCAATATTCCCGCGGCGCACTTGGGCACGCCAGGTAAAGTAGCCGCGCAGCTGCCGGTCGCTCATGGCGTTGTAGGTGGGAAAGTACGACTTAAAGGTGCCGTTGTAGGGACAGTCGTCCTCAAAGTCGGCCATCAGCAGGCCTTGGCGGTAGAAAAGCTCGGCTTCCGAAAGCCAACGGCCCGCCCCGCCCTTTGGGTCTTCTTGCCAACGCGATATCTCACGCATCTTGCGGTATTGGTCGGGGAGGAAGTTCTGCATCTGTCGGCCGGTCTTGAGAATCGGCTCGTCTGCGTAGATTTCGTTTGAGAAGCGGGCGGACTGATGGGTCCGGGCCTCGGCCATAATGCGCTCGATGAGCATCTTGATGTCCTGGTCGGCCACCGCTCCTCCTCTCGAACACAGCTACGGTGACCTCATATCATAGCACAGCATCAAACAGATGTTCGAGATACCGCTGCGTAGATAGATTTAGAACAGGAGGGCGTAGATGACGGCGATGATGACGGAGGGAAGCATATTGGCAGTGCGGAAGGTCTGAGGACGGATGAGGTTGACGCCGACGCAGAAGATGAGCATGGAGCCTACGAGCGAAAGGCTGTCGAGGGCTGCCGTGGTCATGATGGGGGAGAGTGCACCGGCAAACAGCGTGATCGTCCCCTGGAACACGGCGACGGGCAGGGCGGAAAAGATGCAGCCGCGGCCAAGTGAGGCCGTCATGGTGCAGACGATGATGCAGTCCAGTGCGCCTTTGAGGGCAAGCGTTGACCAGTCGCCGAGCAGGCCGTCCTGGATCGATCCCACAATGGCCATGGCGCCGATACACACGGTGAGTGAAGTCGAGACAAAAGCGTTGGTGAACTCGTTATCGCCCTCGCTGCCGGTTTTGCGCTTGAGCCATTCGCCAAGGTTCTCAATGGCGGCCTCCAAGTTGACGGCCTCGCCGATGAGCGAGCCGAGGGCGAACGAGACAATGAGCATGGTGGTACCAGTGGTCGCCAGCGCCTTCCCATCGATAAGGAGCATCTTTTGCATGGTGCCGCCAAGGCCGATAAACAGGACGCACAGCCCCGACGCTTTCATGAGCGTGTCTTGGATACGCGGTGTGATAAAGCGACCGCCCGCTAATCCCAAAAGACCGCCCGCAACTAAAAGGACAACGTTGATGATTGTTCCCAAGCCCGGCATGAGCCCTCCTGTATTGATGCCAACGTGGCAATCGTAGCAGAATGGAATGTGAGGCACATCGCGACTCATCTAATACGTTATATAAGTGGTATTAGGAATGATGCGCAGTATTTAAGCCTCAGGTGGTTGTCGGGACATAGGGATAGTAGTCAAAGCGCAGTGTCATAAGCCGCTGTGGGGATTCAATAGCCGCGGCGATGATATTGGCATCGCGGGCACGATCAAACCCTTCGAGTTCGATCTGATACGAGACGTCTTGCATAATGTCCAGACGTCGCCAGGCTAGGAGTGTGTCGCCATCGAATTCCAAGGTCTTGCCTCCGTCTGGGGCAACGGCGTATAGGCGCAGTTTAGCGGTGGTTGCAGGGTCGACAACCGTGACCTTTTTAATTTCGTTTCGAGTATTCTTGGCGCCCAACAAGGTGAGCAGTGTTGGGGCCACGACCTCGCCCGATGGCAAAAAGACGACTTCGATGGATTCAGGAAATGCGATGATGGCCGACTTGCGGACGGGCTGATTGGCGGCGGCAACTTCGATGTTCGCAGCGTCGATGACCTCCGTGTGGTCGAGCGCGGCAAGCACGCAGCAGTTACCTTCATCGATCTCTTGAGGATCAGCAAGCCCCAGACTGTCCGCGAGCTCGGGATCGTTTTGATCGGTAGCGGGCTCATTCGGTGCTTCGAAAGAAGCTGGGACGCTGTTTGTCGGCGACGGCGTGTCGCCCGCACCCGCTTCCT
The DNA here is from genome assembly GCF_003475605.1 of Collinsella sp. AF31-11. Lineage (NCBI taxonomy): Bacteria > Bacillati > Actinomycetota > Coriobacteriia > Coriobacteriales > Coriobacteriaceae > Collinsella > Collinsella sp. AF31-11. The sequence continues at coordinate 40,934 of NZ_QRQS01000003.1, read as the reverse complement.
TGTCCGCGCTCTCTTCTTGTATGGTTGCGTTGATGGGTTCGTCGTTTGAGGAGAGCGTCTTGGCGTCAAGCGCGGAGGGGAGAATTCCGATGGCTCCGGATCCGTTCCACTCCATTTCGAGAAGCGCCGGGTCGGCAAGAATGCGTTGCCTGCTTTGCGCGTGGGCATCGATTTCAATAGGGCCTGCTTCTATCCCTCGTGTAAGGCTGAGTGATCCGGCTGGCTTCTCGAAATGAGCATCTGTGTCTTTGGTGCTGACGGCGTAGAACAGCAGGGACGCTTCTCCCGCCGCGATGGCATCGGTGCCGGCTTTGGTCAGCCGCAACGATGCCGTGAATGAGAGGGTGGGCTGCGTGTCGTCTGCATTCGCGGCGGCGCAGCCCAGACATATACCGCCTCCTTTCTCGAAAAACGCACCGTCGAAGGCGACCTTCGCTCCGTTCGCCGAGTCATCGACCGAAGCGATGTCGATGCGCAGCTCTAAATTGCATGGATCGCCATCTGCATCGAGCACAACCGAGCGCCACGTGCAGACGGCGCACCCCGCCTGGGAGCCGTTTGCCTTGTTCGAACGATTGATATCCACGACTATCGAGCCGTCCGTATTACGGCGAAGGCATCCCGAGGTTGAGATTGCAGCCTGTGCGAACGAAAAACGCTTGCACGCAATGGCGCTCGACGGATTTGGTGCGGAGCTTAGGGCTGCCGGTAAGAAGTCCGCCATGACGGGAGTCGCCCAGGCGGCGACAGGCGTTCCGGTTGCGAGCGCGCCGCAGAGTGCGACGACGGGCAAAAGGTTCTTCGATGCCATGGGGTCTCCTTAGCTAATTTAGTGCGGCCTGTCCGTGTTTTGTTTCTGGCTGCGTTTGATGTGCAGACCGAGGCCGACGGTCCCCGCGCCTGCTGCTGTGGCGCCTGCTGCCAAGAGCCATCGTCTGTCGCCTGTCTGCGCCAACGGTTCCTCGCGGTCGCCACGGTCGAGCTCCGAGAGGTCGACCGTCACTTGCGTGGCGGCCTGTGCCTGTTCTTGCTGGGCAAAGGCCATGGCTGGCTCAAATGCTAGGATGCTGACGGCGGCGGCCAGGGCGACGGCCTTATGCCGTGTGCGCACCGGGCTCGACCGTCCAGGTGATCGTTGCAACCTGATCGCCTTCGCCGGTTACGCGGAAGATGTCGCGCGTGACGCGGGCGACGTTTCCGCTTGTCTTGAGCTTAATTTTGTCCGTGCCACCGGCAATGCCCTGGTAACCCATGTCGAAGGCTGCATTCTTGGAAAGATCGAGGCCCGTCTCCTGCATTGCGGTGCTAGCGTTCTGGAGTGCGCCGTCGGGGCCGACCTTAAAGTCGATGGAGTTCTGCGCGGTTCCGGCCTTGGCGTCGGCGGCAATGGTCCAGGTGTTCATGGCGTCGATCTTCATGTTGGTGACATGGATGCCGTAGGCCGAATGATTGTCGATGGTGGTCGCGTCTTCTGAGGGGCCCTGAAGCGTGCCGTCGGGCTTGGCGACGAAGGGAATAACCGTCGGAACTTTGAACTCAACGTTGTCGATCTCGGTCCTGACCATTACCTTCGTGGTTCCAACGCGCCCGGCTGCCATAGCTGGCGTCGGGGCGGCGCCCATTGCGAGCGCGAGCGCGAGCCCTGCGCCCACGACGAGCGCTCTGGCTCCGTTCATGTTCCTGGTGATGTCCATGGTCGTTCCTTTCTATTCGCCGCGGGCCGTCCCCGCGATGATTGGACAAATGCCGGTGAATTGCGTGCGGTGCCGCGTCGGCCGGAAAGCTAGTTCTCGGCTTGCTCAACCCGTACCTTGACACGTGTCGGATTGCCGTGGCTGTCGAGGGTCTTTGCATCGAGTGCCTGGATCTCGATGTATGCTTCGCCTTCTTTGATGTTGCCGGCGGGGCATGTCTCGATTGTCTTGCCGGTCTCGACCACACCGGATTCGTACATGGTCTCGTCGTTTTGGATGACGCGGAATCGCTGGGGAAATTTATTGTCTTGGACGTTTTGCACGTTGATGCGCAGCTTGCCGTTCTCCTGCAGCTGAGCGACCGGCGCGACCGAGATCGTCATCATGTTGTCGCGGACGATGGCATCGAGCTCATCTTGGATTTCTTGGCGCGATTTACCCTCTGCCGTCGTGACTGAGGCACCCGCTTCGGGCACGGGTTGCGACTGCCAAGCGTATAGCCCTACGGCGATGAGGGCGCAGACGATAGCCAGGCAGACAACGACGAGTTTCTTGCGACGTCCCAGTCCTGCGAGGCGGGGCGGCTTCTTCGCACTCATGCGGCATCCTTGGTGGTGTAGACACGTGCGAATGTGGACGGGTCCGCTCCAAAGAGCATGTGAAGCATCAGGCGGCGCGAGTAGATGAGCTCGTCGAAGTCGTGAGGGAGCTCGATGTCGTGGATACGCGCGATGTGGTGGGCGAGCGCCGAGAACGACTCGGGGTCGCAGATAACATCGGTGGTGACATGGTAGACCGCCGTATCGGGGAACGCCTCTTCGTCGAAAGGCAGGAGATAGGGATCGTCGTCGACCTCGATGGCGACGCCGTACTGGGGCCAGTAATATGCCATGGGAACCTCCCTGCTCTTGGGCCAAAACTTCTATCGGTTTTGGCTGTCGACGCCGACCCTATCAGTCGCAACTTGACCAATTTCTGACCAAATGCTTGACGGATTGGTGTCTCCGCAGGTAAAAGGCAGCAAAAATTACTTCAACTTTTTTCGAGCGACAATCGAGCGATCGGCGACGGCGTGGCCATATGTGTTAAAAGCATCGTCTGTCGAGGAAGACTTGCCGTTCGCCGAATTGCACGAACGTAAAAAACGCCAATTATGGAGACGGTCTCGAACACGTCGACGAAACGATGCGGTAACATCTCCCTGCAAACACTGTAGTTAGCTAAAGGGGGAGTTCGCGTGTCTGCAACCATCAAACTCTTCACCGACGAGTTCGAAGAGTATGGCCGCGATGAGTCTCGCACATCGGGCGAGGCCTCAAGCATCTCGTTTCCGACAACGGAGAACGAGGTCCGCGCCATTTTGAAAAAGCTCCATGCCGAGCGTGTCCCGGTGACGGTTCAGGGCGCCCGGACCGGTCTTGCCGCCGGCGCTGTGCCTCATGGCGGTCACATTCTCAATACTTCCCGCATGAATCGCTACTTGTGCCTTCGCCGCGATGAACAAGGCCGCTTTCTGCTGCGCGTGGAGCCGGGCGTTGTGCTTTCGGAACTGCGCAAGCAGCTGGGCAAGAAGGTACTGCCGGCCGATGGCTGGGACCAGGCATCGCTTAAGGCCTACGATGAGTTTCAAGAGGCCCGCGAGCAGTTCTTTCCCACCGATCCCACCGAGGCATCTGCCTGTCTGGGCGGCATGGCGGCATGCAACGCCTCCGGCGCCCGCAGCTACGCTTACGGCCCCATGCGCCCGCATATCACGGGACTCCACGTCGCGCTGGCTGATGGCGATTTGCTTGAGCTTCAGCGCGGCGAGGCTTTTGCCCAGGGCCGCCACCTGTCGCTCGTGACGGCAGAGGGCCACACACTCGAGCTCGATCTTCCTGGCTACACCATGCCCAAGACCAAAAATGCCTCGGGTTATTTTGTTGCGGACGATATGGACGCCATCGACCTCTTTATCGGCGCTTGCGGCACGCTCGGCGTTATCACCGAGCTCGAGATTGCCCTGCAAGCGGCACCTGCGGTCGTTTGGGGTGTGAGCTGCTTTTTCGATAGCGAAGACAAGGCCGTGTCCTTTACCGATTCCGTGCGCCCTGTCCTGTCCCATGCGGTTGCCATCGAGTACTTCGATGCTAGCGCCCTGGATATTCTGCGTCGCCAGCGCGAGCAGTCGACGGCGTTTGCCTCGCTGCCGGTGCTCGACAAAGAGGCCAAGGTCTGTGTCTACGTGGAGCTCGACTGCGATGACGAGGCCCAGGCGACCGAGGAGCTGTACCACCTGGGGTGGGTGCTGGAGCTTGCGGGCGGCCGCGACGATGCGACATGGGTCGCGCGCACCGAGGTTGATCGCGAGTGCCAGCGGTTCTTCCGCCATGCGGTCCCCGAGAGCGTCAACATGCTTATCGACGAGCGCCGCCGCATGGATCCTACCATCACCAAGCTGGGCTCGGACATGTCGGTGCCCAATGCACGCTTGGCCGATGTCATCGCTCTTTATCGTCGCACGTTGGCCGAAAGTGGGCTTGAATCTGCCGCCTGGGGTCACATCGGTAACAACCATCTGCATGTGAACATCCTGCCGCGCGATGCGCAAGACTACCGTCGCGGTGGAGAACTCTTTGCCCAGTGGGCTTCCGAGGTCACGGCCATGGGCGGTGCCGTTTCTGCCGAGCACGGCGTCGGCAAGATCAAGGCGGGCTTCTTGGAGACGATGTACGGCCACGAGGCCATGGTCGAGTCGGCGCGTCTCAAACTCCAGCTCGATCCTGCCGGCCAGCTGGGTCGCGGCAACCTGTTTGCGGAGAAGTTCTTGGATGGACTCGTCCAGAAGGGGGGCGCGTGAAGATGAGTGATTTCCATATGGTGGTGTGCGTCAAGGCGGTGCCCGGAAGCACCGAGGTCAAGATGGACCCCAAAACCAATACTATCGTGCGTGATGGCAAGCAGGCGGTCATTAACCCGTTCGATGCAAGCGCTCTGGAATGCGCGCTGGCGCTGAAGGACGACTTTATCGGCTTTGGCATGGACGTGCGTGTGACGGTGGTGTCGATGGGCATCCCCGCGACCGAATCGCTGCTGCGCGACTGCATCGCCCGCGGTGCCGACGACGCGCTGCTGCTGACCGACCGAGCCTTTGCGGGTGCCGATACCCTAGCCACCACCTATGCCCTCAAATGCGGTATCGAGGCACTCGATGAGGACTTTGACCTGCTCATCTGCGGCAAGATGGCAGTGGACGGCGATACGGCCCAGATCGGCCCCGAGCTGGCCGGCGCCTTTGAGATCCCCTGCGTGACCGACGTGAGCTGTGTGCAGAGCGCGGGATTTACGACGTGTGGCTCGCTGGCGCTCGTCCACGGCTGCGATGCCGGCGAGGAGACGGTGTACCTGGAGATGCCGTGTGCGATGACGACCGCCAAGGAGATTGGCCAGCTGCGCATGCCGAGTATTGCCGGTATTCGCGCGGCCGAGGATGCAGACGTGCGCGTGGCTAGCGCTGCCGACGTAAACGCCGATCCCTCGCGTTGCGGCCTTGCCGGATCACCGACGCAGGTCGTGCGTTCGTTTGTGCCCGACCGTGACCAAACGTGCGAGGCCGTTGAGGGAACGGCGTCCGAGCAGGCGGTAAAACTTGCCAAGATTATCGAGGAGATGGCATAGATGAGCGGACTGATAATCGATAGCGAGGCCTGCGTTGGCTGTGGCCGCTGCGTTCGCGCCTGCGCCTCGGGTGGCATTGTGGTGGAGGGCGAGCGCCCCAACCGTTGCGCCCGCGTAACCGACGGCTGCATCCTGTGCGGCGGGTGCGTCGACGCCTGCCCCGTCAGCGCTATCTCGATTGAGCGCGACGAGGCCGCTGGCGCGGTGGACCTTGATGCATATCGAGACATTTGGGTCTTCGTGCAGACTGACGAACACGACGCCGTGGCTCCTGTGGCCTACGAGCTCATGGGTAAGGGCCGCGAGCTTGCCGATGCTCGCGGCTGCCGTCTGGTCGCACTGGTCGGTATGGGCCCCGAGGGTTCTCTCGGTGACCTGGAGCATCTGGTTTACGCCGGTGCAGACGAGGTCCTGGTCTGTCGCGACGAGCGTCTGCGCCAGAACGACGCGGAGGTTTACGCCCGCCTGATCTGCGATTTGGTGGCAGAGCGCAAGCCCGAGGCCATTCTGTACGGTGCGACCGCCTTTGGCCGCGAGCTGGCGCCTGGCGTTGCCGTGCGTTTGCAGACGGGCCTTACGGCCGACTGCACCGTGCTTTCGATGGATGCGGAGACGGGCTTGCTGCAGCAGACGCGCCCGGCGTTTGGCGGCAACTTGATGGCCACCATCATTTGCCCCAACCACCGTCCGCAGATGGCAACGGTGCGCCCCGGCATCTTTAAGGCTCCCGACTTCGACTACGGCCGTTCCGGCACGATTGCCCAGGTGATGCTTGCGGAGGACGTTAAGGCCCGTGTCGAGATCTCGATTCCCGCCGAGGAGTGGGGACAGCAGGCCTCAATTGCCGATGCCGAGCGTCTGGTCGTGGTGGGCCGCGGCATTGGCTCCAAGAAAAACCTACCGCTGATGCGAAAGCTTGCCGAGGCTCTGGGTGCCGAGCTTGGCTGCACGCGCCCCGTGGTGGAGGCCGGCTGGCTGGAGTATCGCCATCAAATTGGCCAGACGGGTGTATCGGTCTCGCCCAAGCTCCTCGTGAGCATCGGTGTCTCGGGTGCTATCCAGCATCTCGCCGGCATCGGTGGGGCGGAGTGCATTATCGCCATCAATGAGGACCCGGATGCCCCCATCTTTGGCGCCGCCCAGTACAAGGTTGTTGGAAACGCCGTCGAGGTCGTTGAGGAGTTGCTGGCTCAGCTCGAGTGCTAAGCGCTTGCCAGCCAGCGGCGCAGCTCGTCCTTAAGGCGGCTCCAGGTTGCCTGCGTGGTGGGGTCGATAAAGGGTCGCGTAATGCCAAAGGGCGCGTCGAGCAGGCGATAGATATCGCCTTGCTCGCGCGCCAGCGCACGGCTTGTCGGATAGACGAGCTCAAACATAAAGCAGATGAGTCCCACCAGGTAGTCTGCGGGCTCGTTGCGTTCATCGCGTGCGACGCAGCGGTGCTCGACAAAGGCGGCAAGCGTCGGTGCCGAGAAGCGACTGGCTACAAACGCGTCCTCATCCACTTTGAGGATAGTGTCGACGGTGCTGTCGGCGATGGTGCGCATAATGTCGATCTTGTCGCCATCGCGCACGATATCGCAGAAGCTCCGCGTGCGCTCGTCGAGCTGCGCGGGTAGACGGAAATCACTGTGATAGGCAATGCTCGCTCGGATGAGCTCATCTTCTGCCGGGTCATCGATAAAGTCGCGGATGCTCGTTACGGCGGGTGCATCGGCGGGATTCTCGCCAAAGAGGACCTCGATGCCCAGCGCTGCATGGCTCATGCTCTCGGCGTCCTTAAAGGTGTCCCAGCGTCGCAGCTGTTCAAAACGACCCATATCGTGCAGCAGTCCGCACAGCCACGCCAGGTCAATGTCCTGCGGTGACCAACCCTGTTTACGTGCCACGGCATCGCATGCCTCGGCAACATGGTACGTATGCTCGATTTTGAGTGCGATACGTGGATTGGCGGCATCGTAGGCATCGGTATAGGTCTTAAAGGCCGCAGCTGCCCGCACACGATCGATAGCTGTCATAATGACTTCCTAAAAAGTTGTGTCTTTCTGTATATTTCGATCCGGTGGCAATTGTAGGTGATGTCGGTTGCTGCCGGGCGATGATTCTGCCGTGTCGTTGAATGCGGCTCGGACAGCTTGTCGGGACGAGGAACGTTATGGTGCTCAAGATCTTAAAAACCGTCTGGCCGGTGATGCTTACCTATGTTGCGATAGGTGCGCCGTGCGGAATGATTATGGCGCAGGCGGGGATGGAACCATGGATGGTTTTTGCCCTGAGCAGCACGTTTGTGACGGGCTGCGGACAGTTTATGGTCTGCAACCTGTGGCTGGCGGGCGTGCCTGCGGCATCGATCGTCGCTAGCGTCGCCGCAATCTCCTCGCGCTTTGCACTTTACTCGGCATCGATCGCACCGCATCTGGCGGGCGCCTCGAAGCGTCAGACGCTGGCCGTTGCCGCGACGCTCACCGAGGAGGCATATGGCATCTCGCTTGCCAAGTTGATTGAGGGGCAGGATTGGGGTCCGCGCGAGTCCTTTGCGCTCAACGTGATTCTCATCGCAACATGGGGCGTCTCGTGCACAATGGGCGCCGTTGTCGGTGCCGTTGTCGATGTCCCCACCGCTCTTGCAAGTTTTGTCTGCACATCGCTCTTTATCTGCCTGCTCTTTTCGCAGCGACTGTCGCGTGGCAATGCCGTAGCTGCCGTTTTGGCTGCGGCATCCGTCGCCGTATGCAAGTTCTTGGGGTGGACGAATGTTGCCGTGCCGGTAAGCGTACTCGTCGGCGTTGCCGCGGCGCTCGTGTGCGATGCCCTCGCCGAAGGAAGGGGTGCTCGCGATGCCCGTTAACGAGTTTTTGGTCCTGTGGCTTTCGTCGTGGGCGGCCATCGCGTTTTTCCGCATTGCCCCGGCGTTTGCTTTGCGTGGGAGAACGCTTTCACTCCGCGTTACCGAGGCCTTGGGCTATATTCCGCCCGCTGCCTTTGCGGCGCTAGTCGCTAACGACCTGATAAGCCCCGGCGCTTTCGATGCCGGCTTGTGGCAGGGCTTGATTCCCTGGATCGCATCTGCCGGCGTCGTGGCGGTGGCAATCAAGACAAAGTCGATGTTGTGGTGCTGCGTCTCGGGCATCGTGCTCTATATCGTTTTGAGCCTCGTATAAGAGCGGGGCGCGTTTACCGTCTCGACTTTGCGAATCGAATTTCTCACCGAGCCTGTCTGCTTCTTCTGGTACCATGGTCAAACTTTACTGTAGCAAAGTATGACGTGGGCTTTTGTGTCCCGTCAACGGAAATGGGGGTTTCATGGCACAGGAAGCGACCGCCAACGAGCAAAAGAAATTCAAAGTACCGCGAATCCCGGGCGACATCATGATCTACCCGATGATCGTCGGTCTTTTGCTCAATACCTTCTGCCCGCAGGTCTTCGAGATCGGTGGCTTCTTTACCGCCGCCTGTCGCGGCGGTTCCAATACCATCGTCGCCGCGATCCTGCTCTTCGTGGGTGCCGGCATCAGCTTTAAATCCACGCCGGGCGCTATCAAGACCGGCGTCGTCGTACTGATCCCTAAGCTTGTGGTGGCAGCCGCGCTGGGCCTGGGCGTTGCGTATTTCTTTAACGACAACTTTTTGGGCCTGAGCTCGGTCTCCATTATCGGCGGCATCACCTTCTGCAACATGGCGCTCTATACGGGCATCATGGGCGAGTTTGGCGATGAGTCCGAGCAGGGCGCCGTGGGCATCCTGTTCTTTACGGCCGGCCCCGCCGTCACCATGATCATCCTGGGCGTTTCTGGTCTTGCTAACATCCCGCTGGGCACCATCGTCGGCTCCATCCTGCCGCTTGTCATCGGTATGGTTTTGGGCAACCTCTTCCCGTTCATAAAGAACCTGCTGGTTCCCGGCACCAATCCCGCGATTGCCGTCATCGGATTTCAACTCGGCGCGTCCATGAGCCTGTCGAGCTTTGTCACCGGCGGCATTTCCGGCATCTTGCTGGGCCTTGTCACGCTGTTTGTCGTCGGCCCCATCACCTTTGCGTTCGAGCGCCTGTGCGGCGGTAACGGCAAGGCCGCCGTGGCTTGCTCCACCATCGCCGGCACGGCTATGACCACGCCGGTTGCTCTTGCCGAGGTGGCGCCGCGCTATGCCGAGCTTGCTCCCACCGCGTACGCCCAGATCGCCACCGCCGTTATCATCACGGCGATCATGGCTCCGATTCTTACTGGCTGGGTCGACAAGAAGTTCTGTCAGGGCAAGGAGGATCTGTCGCCTGCCGGTGTCGAGGCCATCGAGGAAGCCGTCGCGACCGACATCGATGGCGAGTAGCAATCGTCATTCATCAATGATGCCGGCGTGCAATTCGCGCCGCTTGAGCGCCCGAACGAAAGCTGTCTTGCAGCAACGTTCGGGCGCTCTGCTATTATTCCCCTTACCCCTGCGGGTAGGGGTGTTTGTTGCCCAGACCCGAATCGGGAGATTCTGGCCACTTGGATATTGAAGGGATGGCGTCTAGTGGTTAAGGCACTCAAGATTGAGATATTCGTGCTCTGCATGATTGTTCTTATCGGGCTTGCCGCGCGAAGCCGTCGCTCTTTATTCTCGAGTACCCAGCAGCTATTGTTTAGCATGCTCGGCTATACCTCTGCCGCGTAAATATTATTCGATATGATCTGGACGCTCTCGGATGGTGTGGACGGCACGCTGGGCATTGCCACCAACTGGATTTCCAACGCGGTTTCGTTTTCGCTCTTTGCCATCGCGTGCCTCATTTGGTTTATCTATTCCGAGACAGTGCAGGGCTCTCGCCTTTTGACCGCGCGCTATAAGGTGGCGCTCGTAACGTTGCCTACGGTGCTGGTGGTCGTGCTGGCGTTTACGAGCTGTTGGACGCACGCCCTGTTCTATATCGATGCGCAGGGCGTGTATCATCGCTGCTTTGCCTATATGATCCAGCCCATCGTCAGCTACTGCTACGTTATTCATACGTCCCTGCACGCGTTTGTGCAATCGCGCAGGGTCGAGAGTCTACAAAAGAAGGCCATCTATCGAACCTTGGCATTTTTCGCCATTCCGGCCCTGGTGGGCGGCACCTTTCAGGTCGTGTTTTCGGTGCCCGGGCTTTGTGTCGGCATAATGATTAGCATGCTGCTGCTCTACATCGTCTGCCAGGAGCAGCTGATCTCGACCGATCCGTTGACTGGCCTCAACAATCGAAACCGTTTTGAGACCTATATGCTGTCGCTCTTCTCGAATGCGGATCATACGGGCGATGTGTATCTGCTCATGATGGACGCTGATGGCTTTAAGCAGATTAATGATCGCTACGGACATGTGGAGGGTGACCGCGCTCTTCAGCTCATCTCCACCGCGCCCAAAGATGTCTGCTCGGCGTCTGGTGGCTTTATCGCACGTTATGGCGGCGATGAGTTCGTAGTGCTCCAAAAGGCGATAGCAGAGCAGGACATCATGCGCCTGTGCGAGGCAATCAACGACGAGCTCGCGCGTACCGAGGTGCCGTATCTGTTGCGGATGTCTATCGGCTACGCACGGATGGGTGATGGTGTCGATACCTGGTAAGATTTGCTTCGCGCTGCCGATGCGGAGCTCTACCGCGTAAAGCACGAGAAGAAAAAAGCCGGCGTCCAGATACGCTAGAAAAAGCGACCACGCGAATGTCCGCTGCAGGTGCGACATATGCAAGGGCCTGGCTTGTTAGGCCTGTTTAGGTTTGTTGACAATGATGATGCCGCCGCAGACCAGGAACAGGGCCACAATGACGGTAACGGGGCTTGTGCCAGCACCCTCGCCGAGCAGCAGCGCGCTTAGCGCTACGCCAAAGACCGGGTTCATAAAGCCAAAGACCGAAACGCGGCTGACGGGGTTGACGGCGAGCAGGCGAGACCACAGCGAGTATGCGACGGCGGAAATGAGTGCCATATATATGATGAGCGCGATGGCGGGGACGATTTTGGTGGGGGATAGCGCGCCGCCCATCAAAAGCCCGATGGCGGTAAGGACCAGACCGCCGACTAAAAACTGCCAGCCGGCGAGTAAAACGCCGTCATGCTCGCGCGAGAAAATGCCAATGAGGCAGGTCGACAGGGCGCCCGCAACGGTGGAAGCCAGGATAAAGCCCTCGCCGTCGAGCGCAAAGCCAAAGGTGCCATCCGCGCCCGAAAGGTTGACGAGCGCTACACCGGCAAAGCCCAACACGCAGCCAAGCACCTTGGCTGTATCGAGCTTCTCGGTGTGAAACGCCAGAGCGGCAAAGAGGATTGCGAGGAAGTTGGCGCTGGCCTCAATGATGGAGCTCGACATGGCGCTGGCGCGCGAGAGTCCCAGGTAGAAAAAGAAGTACTGCCCGATCGTCTGGAAAAGCGACAAGACAAAGATGGGCTTGATGTCGCGAGCCTGCGGGATGAGTGGGCGGCGCTTCGCCGCGCTCATCCCAACGATGACCAGGGCGCCGGCAAGTGTGAAGCGCAAGCCTGCAAAGAGCAGCTGCGAGGCACTATCGTGCGCGGGAATGCCAAAGAGCTCGTAACCGATCTTGATGCAGGGGAAAGCCGATCCCCAGAGCGCACAGCAGATAAGGCAGCCCAGAATGAGTCCGGGCAGGGTGGCGAGATGCGGCTTGCGGCTTTCCATGATGTCCTTCCTGTATGCGCGAAGCAAAAAAGAACCCGCCACCGGAAGTGCCGGCGGCGGGTGTTGTTACCCGAAGGGATTGTACCCGATGGGAACGTCTTTAGGCGAAGTAGGCTACGCCGCTCTCAAAGATCGGCATGAACTTATCGCCGGGGACATGCTCGGGAACGTTGCGGTACAGGTTGTCGCCGCGACGCTCGGCATGGCCCATCTTGCCCAGGACGCGGCCGTCGGGGCTCGTGATGCCCTCGATAGCGAGTGCGGAGCCGTTGGGGTTGACGGAAAGATCCATGCTGGGCTTGCCGTCCTCGCCCACGTATTGCGTGGCGACCTGGCCGTTGGCGATTAGCTGGGCGAGCACCTCGTCATTGGCGACAAAGCGGCCCTCGCCGTGGCTGATGGCGACGGTGTAGGGGTCGTCCAGGCTGCATTGCGACAACCATGGGGACAGGTTGGACGAGATGCGGGTGCGCACCAGACGGCTCTGGTGGCGACCGATGGTGTTGAACGTCAGCGTGGGCGCGTCGGGCGTGGCGTCGACGATGTCACCGTAGGGCACCAGGCCGAGCTTGACCAGGGCCTGGAAGCCGTTGCAGATGCCCAGCATCAGGCCGTCGCGGGCCTTGAGCAGGTCGCGAACTGCCTCGGTGACCTCGGGAGCGCGGAAGAACGCCGTGATGAACTTGGCGGAGCCGTCGGGCTCGTCACCGCCCGAGAAGCCGCCGGGGATCATGACGATCTGGCTTTGGCGGATGCGACGGGCAAGCTCGTGGGTGCTTTCGGCAACGGCCTCGGGCGTGAGGTTGTTGATCACGAAGGTGTCAGCCTCGGCACCGGCGGCGCGGAAGGCACGGGCGCTGTCGTACTCGCAGTTGTTGCCGGGGAAGACGGGGATAATCACGCGCGGGCGGGCGATCTTGGCGCCGCCGTACACATGGATGTCCTTGGCGCGATAGTCAATGGTCTCGGCCTCGGGCTGCTCGCTGGTGCTGCGGTAGGCAAAGACGCCCTCGATGCCGCTCTCCCAGGCTTCCTGGAGCTCGGAGAGATCGATGACCTCGGAGCCGGTGTCGATGACATAGCCCTCGACGGTGGTGCCCAGGGGCTCGACGACAACGCCGTCGGCGACTTCGGGCAGCTCGGCATCCTCTGCGAGCTCGACGATAAAGCTGCCGTAGAGCGGGGTGAAGAGGCTCTCCACGTCCACGTCCTCGGCAAGCTCGATGCCGATCTGGTTGCCGACGCACATCTTAAAGAGGCTCTCGGCGCCGCAGCCGTAGCCGGGCGTGGAGATGGCCAGGGCGTCGCCGGTGGCGGTGAGCGCCTCGACGGCGTCAAACGCGGCGAGCAGCTGCTGGGCATCGGGGCGGTAGTCTTCGCCATAGGTGGCGGGGGCGATGCGGACGACGCGGTGCGTCAGGCCCTTGAACTCGGGCGATGTGGCGCGGGCGGCGCGACCCACGGCCACGGCGAAGCTGATGAGGGTCGGCGGAACGTTGAGCTCGCCGGCCTCGTCCTCAAACGAGCCGCTCATGGAGTCCTTGCCGCCGATGGCGCCGGCACCCAGATCGACCTGGGCCATAAGAGCACCCAGAACGGCTGCCATGGGCTTGCCCCAGCGCTCGGCTTCGGTGCGCAGGCGCTCGAAGTACTCCTGGAAGGAGAGGTAGGCGCGCTTGTGCTCAAAACCGGCGGCGACGAGCTTGGCGATGGACTCGACTACGGACAGGTAGGCACCTGCAAACTGGTCGGCCTCCATCAGGTAGGGGTTGAAGCCCCATGCCATGGCGCTCGCCGTGGTGGTCTCGCCGTCCACGGGGAACTTGGCGACCATGGCAGAGCTCGGGGTGAGCTGCGTCTTGCCGCCAAAGGGCATGAGCACGGTGGCGGCGCCGATGGTGGAGTCGAAGCGCTCGGAAAGGCCCTTGTTGGAGGCGACGTTAAGATCGGTGACGAGCGAGGTCATACGCTCGGCAAGCGTGGTGCCGGCCCAGCTGGGCTGCCACACGCTGCGGGCGCAGACGTGGGCGGCCTGGTGCTTGGGCGCACCGTTGGAGTTGAGGAACTCGCGGGACAGGTCGACGATGGCGACGCCGTTCCATGCCATGCGCATGCGCGGCTCGGCGGTAACCTCGGCGATAACGGTCGCTTCCAGGTTCTCCTCGGCGGCGTAGCCCATGAACTCCTCGACGTCACCGTCGGCGACGGCGCAAGCCATGCGCTCCTGGGACTCGGAAATGGCGAGCTCGGTGCCGTCCAGGCCGTCGTACTTCTTGGTCACGGTATCGAGGTCGACATACAGGCCGTCGGCAAGCTCGCCCACGGCGACCGAGACGCCGCCGGCGCCAAAGTCGTTGCAGCGCTTGATCAAGCGACAAGCGTCGCCGCGTCGGAACAGGCGCTGCAGCTTGCGCTCGACCGGGGCGTTGCCCTTCTGGACCTCGGCACCCGAAGTCTCGATGGACTCGGTGTTCTGGGTCTTGGAGGAGCCGGTGGCGCCGCCGATGCCGTCACGGCCGGTGCGGCCGCCCAGCAGGATGATCTTGTCGGTGGGGGCGGGGCACTCGCGACGCACGTGGTTTGCCGGGGTAGCGCCAACGACGGCACCGACCTCCATGCGCTTGGCCACGTAGCCGGGGTGATAGAGCTCGTTGACCTGACCGGTGGCAAGGCCGATCTGGTTGCCGTAGCTGGAGTAGCCGGCGGCGGCGGTGGTCACGAGCTTGCGCTGCGGGAGCTTGCCCTCGAGCGTCTCGGAAACCGGGACGGTGGGGTCGCCGGCGCCGGTGACGCGCATGGCCTGGTACACATAGCTGCGGCCCGAGAGCGGGTCACGGATGGCGCCGCCCACGCAGGTGGCGGCACCGCCGAAGGGCTCGATTTCGGTCGGGTGGTTGTGGGTCTCGTTCTTAAAGAGGAACAGCCAGTCCTGGTCCTCACCATCAACATCGACCTTTACCTTGACGGTGCAGGCGTTGATCTCCTCGGACTCGTCGACATCGGTCATGACGCCGGTCTTCTTGAGATACTTGGCGCCGATGGTGCCCATATCCATGAGGCAGACGGGCTTGGCGTCGCGACCGAGCTCGTGACGCATTTCCATGTAGCGGTCGAAGGCCTGCTGCACCACGGCGTCGTCGATCGTCACGTCATCCAGGACGGTACCGAAGGTGGTGTGGCGGCAGTGGTCGGACCAATAGGTGTCGATCACGCGGATCTCGGTGATGGTGGGGTCGCGATCTTCATCGCGGAAGTACTGCTGGCAGAAGGCGATGTCCGCCTCGTCCATGGCAAGACCGCGCTCGGAGATAAAGGCGGCAAGACCGGCCTCGTCGAGCTCGCGGAAGCCGTCAAGCACCTCGACGGGCGCAGGCTCGGGGGTCTCCATGTGCAGCGTCTCGGGTAGGTCGAGTGAGGCAATGCGGGCCTCGACGGGGTTCACCACGTAGTGCTTAATGGCATCGATGGCGGCCTCGTCCAGGGCGCCCGAGATCATATAGACCTTGGCGGAGCGCACGGCGGGGCGCTCGCCCTGGCTGATGAGCTGTACGCACTCGCTGGCGGAGTCGGCGCGCTGGTCAAACTGGCCAGGCAGGAATTCGACGGCAAAGACGGCGCCATCGCTTGCGGGGAGCTCGTCGTAGGTCACATCGACCTGGGGCTCGCTAAAGACGGTCGGCACGCAGGAGCGGAACAGCTCCTCATCGATGCCCTCGACGTCGTAGCGGTTGATGATCCTCAGAGCCTCGATGCCCTTGATGCCGAGAATCTCGCTCAGCTCGCCCTTGAGCTGCTGAGCCTCGACGTCGAACCCGGGTTTCTTCTCCACGTAGATACGAGAGACCATTGGTTCCTGCCTTCCTGATCGGTTGGGCGTACGGTGCGGTATGCGCCAGCGGTCGGTTTGCGGGGCAAGCCTCGCGATCGCCTTGAGCCACATACTTTTAAACCTCACTATGATACGACAGCTCGTGGCGCGTTGAGGACGGCGAGGGTGCTACAGTGGAGCGCAAACAAGAGAAAGGCATCACATGGCATTTGTTTCGCTCGCCATCATCGCACTCGTGGCCTTTGCAAGTCCCTTCATCGCCTCGGCGATTCCCGGAAAACCCGTTCCCGAGACGGTCTTTTTGCTCGTGTTTGGCGCGGTGCTGGGACCTCATATGCTCGGCATTATCCATGTGGATGCCGAGGTCTCGCTCGTGTCCGAGCTCGGCCTGGCCTTTCTGTTCCTGCTTGCCGGCTTTGAGATCGATCCCAAGAACATCACGGGCATCGAGGGGCGTTACGGCATGGCGACGTGGGTCGTCACGTTTGGTATAGCCTGGCTTGCCGTGCGCTTTACCCCGTGGTTTTCGGTCAGTCATTTTGATGGCATCGCCGTGGCGCTGGCGTTGACCTCGACGGCGCTTGGGGCGCTCATGCCCATCTTGCGCGAGCGGTCGCTTTCTGGGACGCGCGTCGGCGATTCGATTCTTGCCTATGGTACGTGGGGCGAGCTCGGGCCCGTGCTCGCCATGTCGGTGCTGCTGTCTGCCCGTACGGGTGTCGAGACGCTGTTGATCTTGGGGCTGTTCGCCGTGGTGTGCGTGCTGCTTGCCGTGGTCCCCAGCCGCTCCAAGCGTATTGGCAGCCGCTTCTTTGCCTTTATTCAGGAGCGCGCCGATACGACTTCTCAGACGTTCGTGCGCCTCACAGTGCTCATCCTGGTCACGCTCGTGGCGTTTTCCGCTATTTTTAGCCTCGATATCGTACTGGGCGCTTTTGCCGCGGGCTTTGTCCTGCGCTACATCATCCCCGAGGGCAACCATACGCTCGAGCTTAAACTCGATGGCCTTGCCTATGGCTTTTTGATCCCGGTGTTCTTTACCGTGTCGGGTGCCAAGATCGACCTGACGGCTGTAGCATCGCGCCCCGGCTTGCTCGTGGGCTTTATCGTGGCGTTGCTGGTTATCCGCGCCGTGCCCATTCTCATCTCTATGAGCATTTGTCCCGCGACGCGTGACGTCTCGGCGTATGGCCGCATCACCGTGGCGCTCTACTGCACCACGGCCCTGCCGATCATCGTTGCCGTGACGAGCGTTGCCGTCAACGCGGGCGCGCTGTCTCAAGATATTGCGTCGGTCATGGTTGCCGCCGGCGCCATCACGGTGTTCCTGATGCCACTGCTCGCGCAGCTCTTCTACCGCGTGGTCGATGCGGCGCCGGTCGCCGCCGTGGCGGAGGTTGCCGAGCATCCTTCTGATGCGCTCAATATCCTGCGCGCCCATCACGACCTTGCAAGTCTTCTCGCCCGCGAGCACGAGCTATTGACGTCGCATGGACATGGTCGCGTATTCGAAGGCTTGCCTACACTCGATACGATTGCCGAGCGCCTTTCTGATCGGGCGGCGAGCGAACGCATCGATGCGCGCATTGTGGATGCGGCGCATCTGCTTGCCGATAAGAACTATGGCGACGAGATAGATCCGTCCGAGCTCACCCCGCGTGAGCGTCGCCGCCTAGAGCGTGCCAAGCTCGCCGTGCATGAGTACCGCCGTCGCATGCTTGAGCTTTATGCGCACGAAGAAGCCGACGAGGACGACGGCAAATAGCCGACGCTGGTGCGGAGGTGGCATTCCCGTTTGAGGGCGGACACGAAACGGAACGCGGTTTCCCTTCAAACAGACGAAGACGCGCTGCCTGCGGTTGATGCGGGCAGCGCGCCTTCTTTGGTTGAGCTATGTTGAGGCCAGGGGCCAAAGCTCGTGGTCCCTTAGGAGCGGGCGGCTCCGTCGACGGGGAGCACGGCGCCTGTGACGTAGGCGGACATGTCGCTCGCCAGGAAGACGAAGGCGTTGGCGACATCCTCGGGCTCGCCCATGCGGCCCAGCGGAATGGTGGTGATGATAGGCTTGATGACCTCTTCGGGCAGGTTGGCGACCATATCGGTCTTGGTCACGCCGGGTGCGACGGCATTGACGCGAATGCCCATGGGGGCGAGCTCGCGCGAGAGCGACTGGACCATGCCGTTGACGGCAAACTTGGACGTGGGATAGCCAACGCCGGAGGGCTGACCGTACTTAGCGACCATCGAGCTCGTGGTGGTGATGGTGCCGCCGTGGCCGGCCTCGGTCATGATCTTGGCGGCAGCCTGGTGGCCGTTAAAGACGGCGACGACGTTGAGGTCCATGACCTTGGCAAACTCCTCGGCCGTGTAGTCCAAAAGGGGCGAGCGCTGGGAGATGCCGGCATTGTTGACGACCGTGTCCAAGCCGCCCATATCGGCGGCAGCCTGGGTAAAGGCCTCAGTTACGGCCTCGAGCGAGGTGAGGTCGCAGGAGCGGCCCCAAACCTTGGCCTCGGGATAGGCGGCTGCCAGTTTCTCAACGGCTGCGTCGGCAGTCTCCTGGCGCGAGCCAAAGACCGTGACGGCGGCGCCTTCCTCGATAAAACGGCAGGCGATGGCATAGCCGATTCCGCGCGTGCCTCCGGTGATGATTGCTTTCTTGCCCTTGAGCAGCATATCGCTTCCTCTCTTATGTGCATGGATACTTGCAGCACAGCATAGTGGCGGCAAAAAACAGCTGACGCCGCATATCGGTAAACGGTATCCACGGTTGTTGATGAACGGTCAAGTTGCTCAAACGTTAGTCGACCACTTCGTGCAAAAGATGTAACTAAAAGGGGCTCCCATCCAATCGGATGGGAGCCCCTCATGCGTTATTTGATTTGCCGAGAATCGGGCTAGTTGGCCATGACGCCTTCGGTCCAGGCCTCGACGTCCTCGATGCGCAGGACGTTGGCGATTTCGGCCACGCAGTCGACGCCTGCAAGCTCGGCGGCGGCAGCCTGGACGTCCTTCTCGAGCGCGCGGTGCGTCAGGAAGATGACCGAGCAGGTGTCGGTGACGCCCGGCTTGCCGTCCTCGACCTGATTGATGAGCGAGATCGAGATGTTGTGCTTGGCGAAGATATCGACCGTCTCGGACAGGGCGCCCACGCGGTCGGCGACTTTCAGGCGCACATAGTACTTGGTCTGGAGCTCGTCCATGGGCTTAAAGGCAAGGTTGTGGCCGTAGGGCTCAATCTCGGGCAGCGGCGCCACGCCGCGGCTGATCTGCTCGGACAGCGACAGGATATCGCCCACGACGGCGCTCGCGGTGGGGAAGGAGCCTGCGCCGGCACCGTAGAACATGGTCTCGCCCACGGCGTCGCCCACCACGTAGACGGCGTTCATGGCGCCGTTGACCTTGGCGAGCATGTGGTCGGCGGGGATCAGCGTGGGGTGCACGCGGACGTCGACGCCGGCATCGGTGTTGCGCGCAATGCCCAGCAGCTTAATGGTGTAGCCGAGCTCGCGGGCCTGGGCGATGTCCTCGGCGCCGATGGTACGGATGCCCTGCTGGTAGACGTCGTCGGTGGTCACACGGGTGCCAAAGCCGATGGAGGCGAGGATGGCCGTCTTGCTGGCGGCATCGAAGCCGTCGACGTCGGCGGACGGGTCGGCCTCGGCGTAGCCCTTGGCCTGCGCGTCGGCGAGCACGTCGGCGTAATCGGCGCCCTCGGCGTCCATGCGCGACAGGATGTAGTTGGTGGTGCCGTTGAGGATGCCGGCGATGGTCAGGATCTTGTTGCCCACCAGGTCGTGCTCGAGCGTGCTGACGATGGGGATGCCGCCGCCGCAGCTGGCCTCGCACTTGATCTGCACGCCGCACTCACGCGCCTTCTCGGCGAGCGTCTCGACGTGACGGCCGAGCAGGGCCTTGTTAGCGGAGACGACGTGCTTGCCGTTCTCAAAGGCCGTGGTGAAGATCTCGGTTGCGGGATGCTCGCCGCCAATTAGCTCGACGACGATGTCGACGGTGGGGTCGGTGACGACATCATGCCAGTCGCTCGTAAAGGCCTCGCGCTCAATACCGGCGGCTTCGGCCTGCTCCCAGGCAAGCGCGCAGGCGCGGGTCAGCTTAAGGTCGATGCCGTAGGCGGCCAGGTACTCATCGTGGTGGCTCTTGATCAGACGGGCCACGCCGCCGCCGACGGTTCCCAGGCCGATCAGGCCGACGTTCACGGTGCGCAGGGGTTCGCTCATAGATAGCTCCTTCGTGCATCTGTATGGATGATTGACCAGTTAAGGTTGAGTGCATTCTAGCGTGAACCAAGGGCGCGTGCTTGCCAGGCAACAGGAGCCGCATAAAACGCTACCCCCGAAACGCTGCGGAAATATTGGAAACACGCTCGCTACAAACGAACTCCCGTAACAAACTGTCAACGTTTGGGCCATAAGGTTTGCCCTGTACCGCAAGACGGCCGCACCGCGGCCAGCGAAAAGGGGGACACCATGTTCAACATCAACAGCACGCTCAGCCGTAGGAACTTCCTCGCCGGCGCCGCCGCGCTCGGCAGCACCGTCGCACTTGCCGGCTGCTCCTCGGGTGGCTCGGACGATGGGTCTGCCGATGACGGCAAGTCTTTCAAGATCGGCGTCATCGGTCCTCTGACCGGTGCCGCGGCCACCTATGGCGTCTCGGTCGAGAAGGGCGCCAAGCTCGCCGTAAAGGATTTCTCGACCAAGGACCTCAAGCTCTCGCTTAAGTCCGAGGACGACGTCGCCGACGGCGAGAAAGCCATCAACGCTTTCAATACCCTGTGCGACTGGGGCATGCAGGCGCTCGTCGGCCCCGTCACCACCGGTGCCGCCGTTGCCGTCTCGGGTGAGATTGCCGACGACATGCTCATGGTCACGCCTTCCGCCTCGTCGCTCGATGTCACCAAGGACAAGACCACGGTCTTCCAGGTCTGCTTCACCGACCCCACCATGGGCACGAGTGCCGCGAAGTTTTTGGCCGAGAAGTACGCAGACGCCAAGATCGCCCTGTTCTACAACTCCGGCGATACGTACAGCTCGGGCGTTGCCGACGCCTTTGCCGAGCAGGCCAAGGAGTCCAAGCTCGATATCGTCGACACCGAGACCTTTAAGGACGACTCTTCCACGAGCTTTACCAATCAACTGACCAAGGCCAAGGAGGCCGGCGCCACGCTCATCTTTGCGCCGATCTACTACACGCCGGCGTCCGTCCTGCTCAAGAACGCCAAGGACATGGGCTACGACATGACGCTCATGGGCACCGACGGCATGGACGGTCTGCTCTCTGTGGAGGGCTTCGATACCTCGCTTGCCGAGGGCGTGCTGCTCATGACGCCCTTCTCCGCCGACGACGAGAAGAACGCCGACTTTGTCAAGGCATATAAGGAGGAGTACGACGAGACCCCCAACCAGTTTGCCGCCGACGCCTACGACTGCGTCCACGCGATCGCCGAGGCCATCGACAAGGCTGGCATCGATACGACGGCCGACGGTGCCGACATTGCCGCCGAACTTGCCCGCGCCATGCGTAAGATCAAGATCGATGGCCTGACCGGCGAGCTCACCTGGAACGACGAGGGCCAGGTCGAAAAGCCCGCTACGGCCTATGTGATTCAGGACGGCAAGTACATCGCCGCCTAAGAGCGTATAAAACGCAACCGGTGAGGCTCTTTTATTCAGGGCGAGGATGCTTGTAACAGAATGGAAACATTACTTTTACACAATAAAGTGGCAGATATGCATAAAGCGGCAAAAATACGCAGAAATATGGATAAAAATCTGAGGTAAAAGAAAAGTTGAAATAATCGCCACTTTTCCTAACTAAAGCGTCTACTATTTTGCGAACGCCGAACACGGCGAAGGATGGCCTGTCGGGTAACCGAAACCCGACGAGATTTGAGAGGAGAGCCGCATGTCGAGCCTCACCGGTAAGTCATTGAACCCTGTTATGAATCGCAGGAGCGTTATCGCGAGCGCAGCAGGTCTGGGGGCGATGTCTATTCTAGCTGGCTGCTCCTCCAACGGCGGCGATAGCGGTTCCGCTTCGAGCGACGCCTCGTTTAAGATCGGCACCATCGGCCCGCTGACCGGTGCTGCCGCGTCCTACGGCAAGTCCGTTACCCAGGGCGTCGAGCTTGGCTGCAAGGATTTCTCGACCAAGGAGCTGCCACTTGTCAGCAAGGCCGAGGACGACCAGGCCGACGGCGAGAAGGCCGTCAACGCCTTCAATACCCTGCTCGACTGGGGCATGCAGGCCCTCGTCGGCCCGACCACCACGGGTGCGTCGGTTGCCGTTGCCGCCGAGTGCGGTAACGACCCCAAGACGTTCATGATCACCCCGTCCGCGTCCTCCGAGGACGTTACCGACGGCAAGGATTGCGTCTTCCAGGTTTGCTTCACCGACCCCAACCAGGGCGTCAACGCTGCCAAGTTCCTGGCCCAGAAGTATGCGGACGAGAAGTTCGTTCTGTTCTATAACTCCGGCGACGCCTATTCTTCGGGTATCGCGGATTCCTTTAAGGCTCAGGCCGCTGAGTCCAAGCTCGAGATCGTTGACGAGGAGACCTTTAAGGACGACTCCGCAACGAGCTTTACCAACCAGCTGACCAAGGCCAAGCAGGCCGGCGCCACCATGATCTTCGCGCCGATCTACTACACGCCGGCGTCCGTCCTGCTCAAGAACGCCAAGGACATGGGCTACGACGTCAAGATGATGGGCTGCGACGGCATGGACGGCATCCTGGGCGTGGAGGGCTTCGACACCTCCCTTGCCGAGGGCCTGCTGCTCATGACCCCGTTCTCCGCCGACGACGAGAAGAACGCCGACTTCGTTAACGCCTACAAGGATAAGTACGGCGATACCCCCGACCAGTTTGCCGCCGACGCCTACGACGGCGTGCACGCTGTGGTCGAGGCTCTTAAGGAGGCCGGCTTGGGCGTCGACGCCGACCCCACCGAGGTCGCCGAGAAGCTGCCCGAGGCTATGCTCAAGATCACCGTTGACGGTCTGACCGGCAAGCTTTCCTGGAATGACAAGGGCCAGGTCCAGAAGGACCCCACGGCGTACGTCATCACCGACGGCAAGTACGTACAGGCCTAATAGACCGCCTTACATAGAGCGGTTTTGATCCCAAGCAGGGGAGGTTTTGGCCTTCCCTGCTTGCTTGGTATCTAGGGACGATGTAACGTCCCTGTTTCATACATCAACTGGAAACCTATTCGAAAGGGGGATGTGGAACATGACGGTCTTTATCCAATACCTGGTCAACGGCCTGTCCATGGGCAGCGTCTACGCCATCATCGCGTTGGGCTACACCATGGTCTACGGTATCGCCAAGATGCTGAACTTCGCTCACGGCGACGTCATCATGGTCGGTGCCTATGTCTCGTTCTGCGCCACGTCGTATCTCGGCCTCCCGGGCTGGGCTTCTGTAATTCTCTCTTGTGCGGTCTGCACGGTTCTCGGTGTTCTCATCGAGGGCCTGGCCTATAAGCCGCTGCGCCAGGCAGGCCCGCTGGCCGTTCTGATCACGGCTATCGGCGTGTCCTATTTCTTGCAGAATGCCGCCCAGCTTCTGTGGGGCGCCACGCCCAAGAACTTTACTTCGCTCGTCACCTTCCCGGTGCCGGAGTTCTTGGCCAAGTATAACGTGAGCGCTGTCTCGCTCGTCACCATCGTCGCTTGCCTGATTATCATGGCCGGCCTGGTGTTCTTTACGGGCAAGACCAAGATGGGCAAGGCCATGCGCGCCGTGTCCGAGGACAAGGCCGCCGCTCAGCTCATGGGCATCAATGTCAACCGCACCATCTCGATGACGTTTGCCATCGGCTCTGCCCTTGCCGCCATCGCCGGCGTGCTGCTGTGCTCCTACTCGCCGGTGCTGCAGCCCACGACGGGCGCCATGCCTGGCATCAAAGCCTTCGACGCCGCCGTCTTCGGTGGCATCGGCTCCATCCCCGGCGCCTTTGTCGGCGGCATTCTTATCGGCATCATCGAGGCAATGGCACAGGCCTACATTTCCACGAGCCTTGCCAACTCCATCGTCTTTGGCGTTCTGATCATCGTCCTGCTCGTCAAGCCTGCCGGCCTCTTGGGCAAGTACGTCCCCGAGAAGGTGTAGGTGAGCGTTATGAAGTTTCTTAAAGACAAGCAGACGCGTCACGACTTTGTTACGTACGCCATGTGCCTTGTGGCGTTCGCCATCGTGTTCTTTATGCAGTCTAACCACATGATTCCGCGCATGATCGCCGGTCAGCTGGTTCCCATCACGGCCTATATCGTCATGGCTATCTCCCTAAACCTCGTCGTCGGCATCGCGGGCGATCTTTCGCTGGGCCATGCGGGCTTTATGAGTGTCGGCGCCTATACGGGTATCGTCACCGCCGTTGCCCTCGAGAGCGCCGTTCCCTCCGATCCGGTGCGTCTTATCATCAGCATCGTGGTCGGCGCCATCGCTGCCGCCATCCTGGGCTTCTTGATCGGCATCCCGGTCCTTCGCCTGAGCGGCGATTACCTGGCTATCGTGACGCTGGCCTTTGGCGAGATTATCAAAGAGATCGTCACCTGCCTTATCGTGGGCGTCGACTCCCGCGGCCTGCATGTGATCTTTAACATTACAGGTAACTCCACGATCGACGACCTGCACCTGCTCGAGGACGGCACCGCCATCATCAAGGGCGCCCAGGGCGCATCGGGCGTGTCGACGTACTCGACCTTCCTCGCCGGTGCCATCCTGGTCATGGTCGCACTTGTGATCGTGCTCAACCTGGTTCGCAGCCGTACCGGCCGTGCCATTATGGCCGTGCGCGACAACAAGATCGCTGCCGAGTCCGTGGGCATCTCCGTCACCGAGTACCGCATGATCGCCTTCGTGGTTTCCGCCGCTCTCGCCGGCGCTGCCGGAGCCCTCTTCGGCGGTAACTTCTCGCAGCTTTCCGCCACCAAGTTCGACTTCAACACGTCCATCCTCATCCTGGTATTCGTGGTCCTGGGCGGTCTGGGCAATATGCGCGGCTCCGTCATCGCGGCGGCGTTGCTCACGGTGCTTCCCGAGCTGCTCCGTCAGTTCTCGGACTACCGCATGCTCATCTACGCCATCGTGCTGATCCTGGTCATGATCTTTACCAACAACCCGCAGCTCAAGGCGTTCTTCGCACGCATTAAGGACCGCTTTGCTTCCAAGAAGGAGGTAGCAGCCGATGCCCAGTAAGTTTGAGTTCAACAAGGGCAAGATGGTCCCGTATCCTTCTGGCGCCATCGTTCCCGACCGCGACCTGGGCCAGCGCCCGGCGCTCGAGTGCATCCACTTGGGCATTGAATTTGGCGGCCTTAAGGCAGTCGACGACTTTAGCCTGACCATCGGTAAGACCGAGATCGCCGGTCTGATCGGTCCCAACGGTGCCGGTAAGACCACGGTCTTCAACCTGCTCACCAAGGTGTACCAGCCCACGCACGGTACTATCCTGCTCGACGGCGAGGACACCTCGGGCAAGTCCGTCTACCAGGTCAACCGTATGGGTATCGCCCGTACGTTCCAGAACATTCGCCTGTTCAACACCATGACGGTGGAGGACAACGTTAAGGTCGGCCTGCACAACCAGGAGCGCTACTCTGGTTTTGAGGGCGTGCTGCGTCTGCCGACGTACTGGAAGCACGAGAAGGCCGCCCACGAGCGCGCCATGGAGCTGCTGTCCATCTTTGATATGGAGCACCTGGCAAACGAGCAGGCCGGCTCGCTGCCTTACGGCGCCCAGCGTCGTCTGGAGATCGTCCGCGCGCTTGCCACCAACCCCAAGCTGCTGCTGCTCGACGAGCCTGCTGCCGGCATGAACCCGTCCGAGACCGCGGAGCTCATGGAGAACATCGTCAAGATCCGCGACACCTTTGGCATCGCCATCATGCTTATCGAGCACGACATGTCGCTCGTCATGAATATTTGCGAGGGCATTTGCGTGCTTAATTTTGGCAAGGTCATCGCCAAGGGCACGGCCGAGGAAATTCAGAACAACGACGCCGTTATCGAGGCATATCTGGGCAAGCAGGATAAGGGGGAGAACTAAATGGCAGAGCCGATGCTTTCCGTCTACAACATCAACGTCTGGTACGGCGCTATCCACGCCATCAAGGACATCTCCTTTAACGTCAACGAGGGTGAGATCGTGGCCTTGATCGGTGCTAACGGCGCCGGCAAGTCTACAACGCTTAAGACTGTCTCGGGCCTGCTGCGTTCCAAGACCGGCTCCATCAAGTTTATGGGCGAGGACATTACCCATACGCCTGCCGACAAGCTGGTGGGCAAGGGCCTGGCCCAGGTGCCCGAGGGCCGTCGTGCCTTTTTGCAGATGACGGTCGAGGAGAACCTGGAGATGGGCGCTTACACGCAGCCCAAGTCCACGGTGGCTCCGGGCCTTGAGCGCGTCTACGAGCAGTTCCCTCGCCTTAAGGAGCGCCGTCGCCAAGTCGCCGGCACCCTTTCGGGCGGCGAGCAGCAGATGCTCGTTATGGGCCGCGCCCTTATGAGTAACCCCAAGCTGCTCATGCTTGACGAGCCTTCCATGGGCCTGGCGCCGATTCTGATTGAGCAGATCTTCCAGATTGTCGAGGACCTGCACAAGGCCGGCACCACGGTGCTTCTGGTCGAGCAGAACGCGCAGATGGCGCTCTCGATCGCCACGCGTGGCTACGTGCTCGAGACCGGCAAGATCACCATGACCGGCACCGGCCAAGAGCTCCTGCACGACGATAACGTGCGTAAAGCATATCTTGGTGGCTAACTAGTTACGCGGTTTTACCAAACCGCGTAACGGCTCGACGCTGCAAACCCGCCAGGGCGGCAATCTGCCTTTCAACTTCGGCGGCATGACCAGAAGGTCAATGCCGCCTTGTTTCAAGGCACCTTGCTCGCTCTGGCGGGCTTTCGCTGTCGTTGTCAAAACATCGACGTTGTGGCAGATGCCAACGACTACCCCTTTAAGTTGCGGTGGAATAGGGACTAAATGGGAGCCTCAGAGGCCAAAAGAGCCCTTATTCCACCGCAACTTCATGGGGGTGTGTGACAATGCCCGTCGGAAAACATCTGCTGTCTTCGGGGGTCTATCTATGCTGTACGAGTTTTGTGCCGAGAACTTTGAGCGGGTGCCGGCGGCCATTAAGGCCGGTGCGAGTCGTATTGAGCTGTGCGACAACCTTGCCGTTGGCGGCACCACACCTTCCGCCGGCGTTATCAGCGCTACGGTCAGCTACGCTCACGAGCACGATGCGCGCGTGATGTGCATGATTCGTCCGCGCGGCGGGGACTTTCATTACAACCAGGACGAGCTGCGCATGATGGAGATGGATCTGGGCCTTGCCGTAAGCGCCGGCGTCGATGGTCTGGTCTTTGGCTGTTGCAAGCCTTGTGCTGGCGGATGGGCGCTCGACGAACTCACGCTCGGTGCCTTGGTGATGGCTGCGGGGTGTGCGGCCGAGGAGTGCAAGCGCGAGTCCCTTGACATCACCTTCCACATGGCGTTTGACCAGCTCTCGCCCGAGGCTCAGCTCGATGCGATTGATACACTTGCCGACTGCGGCGTTACGCGCATCCTCACGCATGGCGGCGCTGCCGGTACGTCGATCGAGGGCAACTTCGAAAACCTGGTCCGCTTGATCGAGTACGCGGGCGACCGCCTGACCATCCTTCCTGGCGGCGGCATTACCACGGCCAGCCGCGATGCCGTGGCGGCAGCACTTGGCGTCTCCGAGCTGCATGGCACCAAGATCGTGCCGCTGGAGGTGTAACCTGTGGCACTGGTATTTGACGTTCAGCAGGCGAGCGGTAAGCCCGACGATAATCGTCGCCCTGGCACCGCGTGCCCCTTTTGTGATACGGAGGGGCTCGCCAGCGTCATCCAGCGCGATGGTGACTGCATCTGGCTCGAGAATAAGTTCAAGACCTTGCGGGCCACCCGTCAGACCGTATTGATCGAGTCTGCCAATCACGACGCCGACCTGGCGACCTATGAACCGGATGAGCTGCATCATGTGATGCGGTTTGCCCTGGGCTGTTGGCAGCAGATGCTCGATTCCCAACAGTACCGCAGTGTGCTCATGTACAAGAACAAAGGCCCGCTTTCGGGCGGCAGCCTCGTCCATCCACACATGCAGATTGTGGGCTTGGAGCAGGAAGACGGCTATGCTTCGCTGGCTTCCGCCAATTTCGAAGGCATCAATGTTTGGCAACAGGGGAGAATCTCGGTCAACATCTCAACCGAACCGATTATGGGATTCTTTGAGGTTAACGTCTCGGCTCCACAGGGAATCGCCGCCAGCGACGACGCCCGCGACCAAGCCGAAGCGGACCTGTTTGCCGATGCGATTCAGGTGGCCCTGCACTATATCCTGCACGAGCACCACGGCGGCCGCGCGGAGTCGTACAACTTGTTCTTCTACCACATGGACGGCCGGACCATTGCCAAGGTGTTGCCGCGTTGGGTGGTTTCGCCCTACTTTGTCGGTTATCGTTTGGCCCAGGTCAATGCCGAGACCACGCTCGATATCGATGCAGAGCGCCTGCGTGCGCATCTGGAAACGCTCGTATAGCAAGACTATCACCCGCGTAATGCGGACAGTCTAGCGTCCCATGGCGTCGCGGCCGGCCTCGACGCGCTTGCGCTGGGCGGCGCGCTCCTCGCCGGTCAGTCGCTCAAAGAGATGTCCGATAACCGAGGCGAGCACCTGCTGAAACAGCGTTCCGCACATGACGGGAAACACGACCTCGCCGGGAAAATACTGCGTGGCGATGACGGCGCCCGAAGAGATATTGCGCATGCCGCAGGTAAAGCACATGGTGGTCGTCTCGCTATACGGCAGGTGCAACGCGCGGGCGACCAGAATGCCGACGACAAAGCCGCTGATGGCGAAGGTCAAAATAAAGAGGGCGACTTCCAGGCGCACCGCATTCATGTGTAGCACGTACTCGCTCATGGCGGTGGAGTTGGAGGCGATGACACCCATCATCATAAACTTGCAGGCGGGCGAAAGCGCGGGGGAGAGTTTCTCGTGTCCCCATCCGCGCGTGAACTCGTTGATCACGATGCCGAGCACGGCGGGGATGGCGATCATAAAGGCCATGTTCTGCATCATGCCCGTAACATCGATTGCAACGGTGGCACCCAGCAGGAGCTTAAGCGTGAGCGGAATCGTGACGGGCGAGATGACCGAGGACGTCAGGATGATGGTGAGCGCGAGCGGGCCGTTGCCGCCGAACATGCTGATCCACATAAAGGCGGTGACTGCCACGGGTACGCTGTACTCGAGCACGATGCCGCAGACAAGGTTTGGGTTGGAACCAAAGAACAGTGAGCCCATGGCATACGCCGCGATGGGGATGAGCACGGCCGAGACAAATAACGCCAAAATCAGATGCAGGGGACGGCGGAACACCTCGGCCACCTGGTGAAAGGTGTTGCTGAGCGCACCTTGGAACGTCATAAAGGCAAACAGGGCGGGAACGATTGGCTTGAGCACGCCGATCTGCTGGGGAAAGAGCACGCCGAGCGTCACGCAAATCGGAACGATGACCTGCATGTGCCCCGCGAGAAACTTGCCCAGTCCAACCCATTGCTTCATATGCTCTTGTGACTCCCTTTGCTCGTGAATCCGTTTTGAATGGATATGCTAGACGCTCGCATGCGTCCGTGCGTCAGAAACGCTCGAATATTTCGAGGCTATTACCGCCCTCGTTTATCGAAACCGCGGCGTGCTGGACGTTGTGCGTCCGTGCCGCACGGTATAATAAATCCGTTCAACAGATCTGCCTGCCGAAGCGGGCATACACAGAGGACTCATCGCTATGAACCGTGAGAGGTATCGCGGCGACCTGCCCCTATCGGGGGTGGGCGCCTATGTCATCGCTTAAGACGACGCATCGCTGGGCGGTCGCTCGGCAAAACCCCGAGCTCGAAAAGGAGTTTTCGGCTGGCCTGGGCATACCCGGGCTGGTGGCGCGCATTATGGTTGCGCACGGCATTACATCCATCGAAGAAGGCCAGCTGTTTTTGACGCCTTCGCTCGATCGCGACTGGGCCGACCCGCTCGTTATTCCGGGCATGGCGGTCGTCGCCGACCGCGTTGAGCGCGCTATTCGCAGCCACGAGCACATTGCGGTCTTTGGCGATTTTGATGTTGACGGTATTACGTCGACCTGCCTGTTGACCGAGGCATTGCGCACGTTTGGCGCCGATGTCACGCCGTTTATTCCGCATCGCTTTGACGAGGGCTACGGCCTGTCGCGTGCGGCGCTCGACCGCGTCAACGAGCTCGCCCAACCCAACCTGATTGTGACCGTCGATAACGGTATTGCCGCCAAGGAGGAGGTCTCCTATCTGGAGAGCCTGGGGATCGATTTGGTGGTCACGGACCATCACGAGCCGTCCGACCAGGTGCCGCAGGGCGTGCCCCTGACCGACCCCAAGCTCGAGGACGAGGGTCCCTCGCGCGAGCTTGCCGGTGCCGGCGTGGCGCTCAAGCTGGTGCAGGTCCTGGGCGAGCGTTTGGGCAAGCCGTCGTATTGGCGTTCGCTGATCGAGGTCGCGGCGCTGGGCACCGTGTCCGACATGATGCCGCTGACGCCCGAGAACCGCGCGCTGGTCGCCGAGGGCATCCAGCAGATGCGCGTGACCGCCCGCCCCGGCTATATCGCACTGGCCGCACTTGCCAAGGCCGACCTTTCTACCATTACGGCCGACGGCCTGTCGTTTTCGCTCATCCCTCGTCTGAATGCTGCCGGCCGCATGGCTGATCCCAAGCTGGCGCTCGACCTGCTGCTTGCCCGCGATCCTATCGAGGCAAGCGCGCTGGCGGCCGAGCTCGAGGAGATCAACCGTCAGCGCCGCGAGATCGAGGCGGAGCTCACACGCGATGCCATGGCGAAGGTCGAGGAGACCTATGATGGCGGGCGCGCAATCGTCGTGGGTGGCGAGGGCTGGCACGAGGGCGTCAAGGGTATCGTGGCGAGCCGTCTGACCAACCGTTATCACGTGCCGGCGCTGCTGTTCTCGATCGAAGACGGTATTGCTCGCGGTTCGGGTCGCTCGGTGGGCAAAGTCAACCTGTTCGACGCGGTCGAGCGCTGCTCCGATCTGCTGATTCGTCGCGGCGGGCATGCGGGTGCGGTGGGCGTGACCATCGAGGCGTCCAAGCTCGACGAGTTCCGTCGTCGTCTTTCCGCCGTGCTGTCCGAACTTCCCGCCGAGGACTTTGAGGACACTGACGAGGTTGCCGCCACCGTTGACCTCTCCGAGCTAAATATCGAGACTATCGAGCAGATTTCTCGTCTTGAGCCGTTTGGCCAGGGCAACAAGGTGCCGCTGTTGGCGGCCGAGGGCGTGACAATGTGCGATCGCGCCGTGGTGGGCAAAACCGGCGAGCACATGCGCTTCGTGGCGACCGATGGCGCCGCGAGTGTGCCGGCCATTATGTTCCGCGTGCCGCAGATCGATAAGCTCATCAATTGCGATAGCGCCGTCGACTTGGTGTTCGAGGCCGTGGCCGAGCATTGGCAAGGTCGCGTAAAGCCAAAGCTCATGATCAAGGATGTCTTGGTCCGCGATACCACGGCGCCCAGCGTTGACGACCCGGCATGTGAGCTTCGCCGCGGCGTGGAGCCTGCGGACGCCGGTCTTCGTCTGGAGTCCCGCAAGCGCCAAACGCTCGCCCAGCTTTCCTATACCGAGCTGACGCGCTCGCTTATCCATAGCTTTATCGGCTCGAACCAGCCGCACCGCGCGCAGGTCGAGGCGCTCGATGCGCTCGCCGACCACCAGAGTGTTTTGGCCGTTATGGGGACGGGACGTGGCAAGTCGCTCATCTTCCATGTGCACGCCGCGCGCGAGGCGGTCCTTCGCGGGCGTGCGAGCATCTTTGTCTATCCACTGCGCGCGCTCGTTGCCGACCAGGCCTATCACCTCTCGTCGACGATGGCTGCGCTCGGCATTGGCGTTGGCGTGCTGACCGGCGAGACCGTGGAGGCGGCGCGCGATGACGTGTTTGCCGGCTTGGCTTCGGGCCGCACCGGCATCGTGCTCACGACGCCCGAGTTCCTGTCCATTCACCGCGACCGCTTTGCGCGTTCGGGGCGCATCGGTTTTGTCGTTATCGATGAGGCGCATCATGCCGGTCTTGCCAAGGGCGGCGACCGCAGCGCCTATCTCGACATGCCCGATATCCTCAAGACCATGGGCGATCCGGTCGTTCTGGCCACGACCGCCACCGCGACGGCTCCGGTCGTGGCAGAGCTTGCTCGCGTGCTGCCGATTACCCGTACGGTGGTCGACGAGACCGTGCGCGAGAACTTGCGGCTCGAGGACGACCGCGATCTTGCGAGCCGCGAAAACCGCCTGGTGTCCATCGTCGCGACGGGGGAGAAGACCGTCATCTACGTCAACTCGCGCGACCAGTCCGTGGCGCTTGCCAAGACGCTACGCAAACGCGTGCCCGACTGTGCGACTCATATCGCGTTCTATAACGCGGGGCTCGCACGCTCCGATCGCCGCCGTGTCGAGGAAGCGTTTCGTGACGGAAACCTCAGTTGCATCGTCTCGACCTCTGCCTTTGGCGAGGGCGTCAACCTTCCCGATATTCGCCATGTCGTGCTCTATCACATGCCGTTTGGCGCGATTGAGTTTAACCAGATGAGTGGCCGCGCCGGTCGCGATGGACAGCCCGCCGTGATTCACCTGCTCTATTCGTCGCGCGACGCCCGCATTAACGAGCGCCTACTCGACTGCTATGCGCCTGAGCGCGACGAGCTCGTCACGCTCTATCGCGCGCTGCAAACCATGTGGCGCTCCAACCGCGGCAAGACCGGGGACGATTCCTTTAGCGCGAGCGATATCGACATCGCGCAGATGTGCCTTGCCATCGATGCTCGCACGCCGGTCGACGAGCGCTCGGTGGAAAGTGGCCTGGGAATCTTCGAAGAGCTTGGCTTCTGTCGCGTTTCGGGGTTTGACGACACCCGTCGCATCGCGATGGCCGAAAACCCCGGCCGTGTGCAATTGAGCAGGTCAATTCGCTATTTGGAGGGCTTGCGTTCGCGCATGGAGTTCTCGGCTTTCCGGAGTTGGGCGCTCGATTCGTGCGCTTCTGATATGCTAGCCAAAGTTAACCGCCCGATCGTACCGCGGGCCTAGGGGAAGGGGACCTCGATGGATGCCGCAGCCCGTACCGCCCATGATTCCGCCCTCCAGCCGTTCTCGGAGATGGAGCACTATAAGCATGCCGATGAGCTGCCGCCCGAGATTATGGCGGACAGCTACGACAAGCTGGAGCGCCTGTGCCTCAAATATATGAATGAGGACGACTTTTCTAAGGTGGAGCAGGCCTATTGCTTTGCTGCCGAGAAGCACTGCAACCAAAAGCGCCGCTCGGGTGAGATGTACATCAACCATCCCGTCGAGGTGGCCATCATTTTGGCCGATCTCAAGATGGACTGCGATGTGGTGTGCGCCGCGCTGCTGCACGATACCGTCGAGGATACCGAGACCTCGCTTGCCGATGTTTCCGGCCTGTTTGGCGATACGGTGGCCGAGCTCGTCGATGGCGTGACCAAGCTCACCAACATCGAAGTCGACAGCATGGACGAGAAACAGGCGCTCACGCTGCGAAAGATGTTCCTCGCCATGTCCAAGGACATCCGCGTCATCATCGTTAAGCTTGCCGACCGTCTGCACAACATGCGCACCCTTGCGGCCCTGCGTGAGGACCGTCGCCTGTTTAAGGCCCGCGAGACCATGGACGTGTATGCGCCCCTGGCCGACCGTCTGGGCATGAGCTCCATTAAATGGGAACTCGAGGACCTGTCCTTCTTCTACCTTGAACCCGACGCCTACCAGCGCATCGCACGCATGGTGGCGGAGTCGCGCGAGGTCCGTGAGCGCTATCTGGCCGAGACCATCAAGACACTCACCGACGAGCTCAACCGCATTGGCCTGGAGGACTTCCAGATCAACGGCCGTTCCAAGCACTATTGGTCCATCTACCAAAAGATGAAGCGCAAGGGCAAGGAATTTTCCGAGATCTACGACCTGGTGGCACTGCGCGTCATCACGCATTCGGTGCGCGATTGCTACTCCACGCTCGGCGCGGTGCACACACTATGGCACCCCATGCCCGGTCGCTTTAAAGACTATATCGCCATGCCCAAGGTCAATAACTACCAGTCGCTCCACACGACGGTTATCGGCCCCACGGCTCGTCCGCTCGAGATTCAGATTCGTACCTACGAGATGCACGAGCAGGCCGAGTACGGCATCGCCGCCCACTGGCTGTACAAGAAGTCGGGCGGATCGTCTGCGGCTAAGACCAATGATGCCCAGCGCTTGGACGACCAGATTAACTGGCTCAAACATTCGCTCGATTGGGCTGCGTCTGACGAGATCACCGATGCCAAGGAATACCTGCATTCGCTGAAGGTCGATCTGTTCGATCAGGAGATCTTCGTCTTTACGCCCAAGGGCGAGGTCATGGCGCTTCGTGCCGGCTCCACGCCGCTCGACTTTGCCTATGCCGTTCACACCGAGGTGGGAAACCACTGCGTCGGCGCTAAGATCAACGGTGCGGTGGCCCCGCTCACGCACGAGATCAAGACGGGCGATCGTGTCGAGATTCTGACCAACAAGAGTTCCAAGCCGTCGCGCGATTGGCTCAAGATCGTCAAGACACCTTCGGCCAAGTCAAAGATCCGCCGTTACTTCGCCGCCGCGACCAAAGACGATGACGCTGCTGCCGGCCGCGATATACTGGCCAAGGACCTGCGCAAGCGCGGGTATGGCATCTCTACGCCGCGATCCACGCGTGCGCTCAACGCCGTGGCGGAGCAGTTTAATTACAAGCAGCTCGAGGACCTGTTTGCCGCCGTCGGCGCCGGCAAGGTTGCCCCTCGCGCTGTGGGTAACAAGGTCGAGCAAATCTTGGACCCCAAGCCCGAGGAGCAGCTCTCCAAGGCCGAGGCTATTGCCGAGGTCGTCAAGCAGCCTGCCCGCGGTTCCAACCGCAAGCCGCAAAAGCGCGGCAAGAGCGCCAGCAACGGCATTATCGTCAAGGGCGAGAGCAACAGCGGCCTGCTGGTCCGTCTGGCGCATTGCTGCAATCCGGTGACGGGCGACGACATCGTCGGCTTCATCACGCGCGGTCGTGGCGTTTCGGTGCATCGCGCCAATTGCCCCAACGTCAAGGGTCTTATGGAGCATCCCGAGCGCATGATCGAAGTGGAGTGGGACGGCGCTGCCGACACCCTCTTCCAGGTCGAGATCGTGGTCGAGTGCCTGGACCGCATGGGCCTTCTCAAGGATGTCACCATTGCCATTGGCGATGCGGGCGGCAATATCCTTTCTGCCGCCACGTCGACCAACCGCGAGGGTATTGCAACCCTGCGCTTTATGGTCGAGATCTCGGACGCGAGTGGTCTGGATCCGCTGCTGGCTTCCATCAGCAGCGTCGATTCGGTCTACGATGCTCGCCGCCTGATGCCCGGCGAGGGTGGAGCCCAGCTTAAGCGCCGCGTTTAGTCGCGACGAACGTGCCACATTATCGATATTCGCTACGCTCGAGGCATCGTTTGATGCCTCGAGTTCTATAGAGAGGAGAGGGACATGAGTGCTGTGCCCTTGGATTTAACTCCCAAGGGATCGGTCGAGATTGAGACGCTCGTAAACGGTCCCATTCAGACCAATAGCTATGCTGTTATTTCGGACAATGAGTGCGTGATTATCGACCCCGCATGGGAAGGCGAGCGTTTGGTGGAACATATTCGAGCCGAGCATCCCGGCGTACGCGTGCTTGGCGCCGTATGCACTCATGGCCATGCCGATCATGTTGGTGGTGTTGCCGGCGTGCGAACCACCGCTGGCGAGGGTTGCCAGTATGAGCTGTGTGCTAAGGATGTGGCGGTGCCGTATGCGAACATCGGGGAGCAGCGAGCTATGTGGGGCATTGAGACACCCGACCCCGGGGAGCCGACGCGCCTGCTCGCCGAGGGCGATGCTATCGAGGTGGGCGATATCTGCCTGCAGGTGATCGAGTCACCTGGGCATACGCCGGGCGGGATCGTCTTGTTTGCTGCCACCGAGCAGGGGAACATTGCCTTTGTGGGCGACACGCTATTCCCGGGCAGCCACGGACGCACCGATCTTGCCGGTGGCGACGAGGCAGCGATTCTGCGCTCGCTCTCCAAGCTCGCCCGGCTTCTCCCGCCCGATACCGTTTGCTTAACGGGCCATGGCGATTCGACCACCATGGCACGCGAGCTCATGCAGAACCCGTTCATGCAGATGTAGCTTAATAGTCGGCTTTTGAAGCACGAGAAGCGTCCAAACGTCAAGCTATTTTTCCCCAACGGGTCAATTCCGTAGGGCAAACGGTCAAAAAAAGTCTGTTTGGACGATATTCGTGAACAAACGAACGTTTATGCTCGGGTACGCCGTGGTAAAATCTCAGGCGTTATCGGAGCAACCTTACAGGAGGTTTCTTTTATGCTCGTCAACGCAGCAGACATGCTCAAGAAGGCTGAGGCCGGCAAGTACGGTCTCGGTGCCTTCAACACCAACAACCTCGAGTGGACCCTGGCTATTCTCCAGGCCGCCGAGGAGGCCAAGTCTCCGCTGATCCTTCAGTGCACCGCTGGTGCCGCTAAGTGGATGGGCGGTTTCAAGGTCTGCGCCGACATGGTCAAGGCTGCCGTCGAGGCCACGGGCGTTACCGTTCCCGTCGCCCTTCACCTCGATCACGGTTCTTACGAGGACTGCTTCAAGTGCATCGAGGCCGGCTTCACGTCCATCATGTATGACGGCTCTCACGAGGAGACCTTCCAGCTTAACCTCGACCGCACCAAGGAGCTCGTTGAGCTTGCCCACTCCAAGGGCATGTCCATCGAGGCCGAGGTCGGCGGCATCGGCGGCACCGAGGACGGCGTGACCTCCAGCGGCGAGCTCGCTGATCCTGCTGAGTGCAAGCAGATTGCTGATCTGGGCGTCGACTTCCTCGCCTGCGGCATCGGTAACATCCATGGCGTGTACCCCGCTGACTGGGCTGGCCTTTCCTTCGAGCGTCTGGGCGAGATCAAGGCCCAGACCGGCGACCTGCCCCTCGTCCTGCACGGTGGCACCGGCATCCCCGAGGATCAGATCAAGAAGGCCATTTCCCTGGGCATCTCCAAGATCAACGTCAACACCGACCTGCAGCTCGTCTTCGCCAAGGGCGTCCGCGAGTACATCGAGGCTGGCAAGGATCAGCAGGGCAAGGGCTTTGACCCCCGCAAGCTCCTCAAGCCTGGTCGCGACAACATCGTTGCCCGCACCAAGGAGCTCATGGAGGAGTTTGGCTCCGTCAACAAGGCGTAAGTAGCGGTTTAACTTCCCGCCGGAGGCCCCGTTTCCCCTACGCTGTTTCCCTCGCGCTCACCTGGCTTTGCCAGAAGTCGCGAGACGGAATCAGCTCCGGGGGACGGGGCTTCCTTCGTTTACCGCCGCAGGGTTACTGGGCTGAATATTTATTGACTACCGTTCAGCGGTGTTGAGGGCTCCTTAATTGGGGCTTTCTTTTTTTATCTCGCTACAATGGACTTCAAGAGTTCTAATGACTTGGAGTTTGGTATGGCTGTTATTAATGTGCTGCCTTCGGATGGGAAGGTTATTGACGAGGGTCCTGTTGGTTGCTCTGTTGATGTTTGCTGTGATGACTTTCGTCATCTCGATATTGGACTGCCGCCCGAGATTCTTCGACTCAAGGATGCCGGATATTTGGTGCAGGCTGTTGCGGCTTGTGATCGTCTTTTGGGGCAGAATCCTGAGCCTTCGCTGGCAGCCTGCGTTCGTGCCGAGCGGTATCGCATGCTTGAGACGCCACTTCATTTTTCGGTGTCGCGCGATCGAGCTATTGCGATGATTCGCGAGGAGTGGCCTGAGTTTACCGAGGAGCAGTTTGACGATCTGATTGACCGTAAGCGTATTGACTGGCGCTTTATCGATGGCGAGCTGCTCGTTCTCGACAACTTCCTCGATTCGCTTCGCGTATATCCCAAAGAGGTCCCCGGCATGCGTCCCGATCCTACGGACGGAATTGCACTGCGCAACGAGATGCTCAAGGAGATGGAGTCGCAAAACGGATTGGCTCGCGTCATTACGCTTAAAGCGTCTGTGTCTGTCCCCGGCGCTCTAGAGGGGGAGACCGTTCGCGCTTGGCTTCCCGTTGCCGCCACCTGTCGCCAGCAGTCTCGGGTCGAGATTCTCGACATGACGCCGGAGGGTGCTGTTGCTCCCGCGAACGCTTCGGCACGTACCGCCTCGTGGTCTTCTTCGAGTGAACGCTCATTCTCGGTGACCTATCGTTATCACATCGATGCTGCTTATTGTGATGTCTACGGTGGCACACTTCCGGTTCATCCGCGTATGGACGCGCCTCTGCCCGAGGATATTTCCGAGGACCGTCCGCACATTGCATTCACGCCGTATCTGCTGCAGCTGACGGCCGGTGTTGTTGACGGACTCGAGGATCCGCTCGATCGCGCCCGTGCTATCTATGATTACCTGACGCAGCATATCGACTATCGCTATCAGCCGCCGTACTTGCTTTTGGGATCTATTGCCGATGACTGCGCGCATTCGCTCCGCGGCGATTGCGGCGTTATGGCGCTCACGTTTATCACCATGTGCCGTATCGCGGGCGTGCCTGCCCGTTGGCAGAGCGGCCTGTACGTTGCGCCCGATTCGGTGGGGTCGCACGACTGGGCAGAGTTCTATACGCCGCAGACCGGTTGGCTCAACGCCGACGTGTCATTTGGATCTTCTGCTCGCAGGATGGGGGAGGAGTGGCGCCGTCGTCACTACTTTGGCAATCTCGACCCGTGGCGTATGGTGGCCAACAATCGATTCCAGGCAGAGTTTGTGCCTGCTTTCGACGGCATGCGCGAGGACCCCTATGACAACCAGATGGGCGAAGCCTCGGTTAACGGACACGGATGCCGTCAGCGCGAGATGCTCCGCACGGTCGAACTCGTCGAAATGCTCGAAGTTCCATTTTCGGCGTAATCAGTTGAAAGCTGTGATAAACTAACTCACGCATTACGTGCCCGAGTGGCGGAATTGGCAGACGCAGTGGACTCAAAATCCACCGTTGGCAACAACGTGCGAGTTCGAGTCTCGCCTCGGGCACCATACATGCAAGTGAGCGTTCAAGGGGGTCAAGGCCCCCTTTTTCGTGCCGAACTCGCGTGAGCGCGCGGAGCGTTAGGCAAACAGGCCTGTGGCCTGTTTGTAGCGGAGCGTGGCGAGGGCGCCGTGCGCCCGAAGCCCGGGGCTTCGCGAAGCGAAGGCCCTTCGAGTCTCGCCTCGGGCACCATACATGCACCTGCGCTTCAAGGGGGTTGCGGCCCCCTTTTTCGTGTACGTAATGTGATAACGCGCGGTACGTGTTATTATTCGCAAGGCGTTGTTCCCGCAATGCCCTAAAGAGGAACCTGAGGGTTCCCACCTTTTGGCGCCAATGAGCAGCTGACTGGTCATACAACTTAGATTCCCTTCCTCATACCGAGGATGTCTATGTGTACGACCTGGTTGCAAAGAAGCGCCGGGTTATTTTTTATGAATGGAGGTAGGGAAAATAGCTAAGTCTGATGACACCCGCATCAACGACGAGATCACTGCATCTTCGTGCCGTTTGATTGGCGTCGATGGCTCTCAGCTCGGCCTGTTCGCCATCCGCGATGCCCAGCGCGTCGCCGACGATCAGGGTCTCGACCTGGTCGAGATCGCTCCCAACGCGGAGCCGCCGGTCTGCAAGGTCATGGACTACGGTAAGTTCAAGTACCAGCAGGCCATGAAGGCCAAGGCCGCTCGTAAGAACCAGTCCAAGGTCGAGGTCAAGGAAATGAAGTTCCGACCCAAGATCGACGTTGGCGACTACGAGACCAAGAAGGGCCACGTTCTGCGTTTCCTCAAGAAGGGCGCACGCGTTAAGATCACCATCATGTTCCGCGGCCGTGAGATGGCTCACCCGGAGCAGGGTCTTAACGTTCTCGAGCGTCTCGCCGAGGATCTCAAGCCTTACGCTACGGTCGAGTCCAAGCCTAAGATGGAAGGCCGTAACATGCTTATGCTGCTCGCCCCGATTAAGGGCGCTTTCGATGAGGAAAAAGCGGCAAACGATACTAAGTAACTAGTGTTCTGTAACCGATTAAGGAGTATTTCATGCCTAAGATGAAGTCCCACAGCGGCACCAAGAAGCGTTTCCGCAAGACTGGTACCGGCAAGCTCATGCGCGCCAAGGCTTTCAAGAGCCACATCCTGAGCAAGAAGTCCACCAAGCGTAAGCGTGGCTTCCGCAAGGAGACCGAGATCGCCGCTGCCGACCGCAAGGTCATTAAGTCGCGTCTCGCCTAAGTTCGCGTTCCC
Organism: Collinsella sp. AF31-11; assembly: GCF_003475605.1. Classification (NCBI taxonomy): domain Bacteria; kingdom Bacillati; phylum Actinomycetota; class Coriobacteriia; order Coriobacteriales; family Coriobacteriaceae; genus Collinsella; species Collinsella sp. AF31-11. The sequence goes on along the minus strand of NZ_QRQS01000003.1, from coordinate 669 downwards.
TTTTTTTCGTTTTACCGTCTAGGAGTTGATAGAACATGGCACGTATTAAGCGCGCTGTTGCCGCCAAGAAGAAGCGCCGTACCGTTATGCACCGTGCGAAGGGTTACTACGGTGCCGCTTCGCGTACTTACAAGCATGCTAAAGAGCAGGTCCAGCACTCCCTGCAGTATCAGTATCGTGATCGCCGCAACAAGAAGCGCGAGATCCGTTCTCTCTGGATCACCCGTATCAACGCTGCCGCTCGCCTGAACGACATTTCTTATTCTCAGTTCATGCACGGCCTGAAGGTTGCCGGCATTGAGCTCGACCGCAAGGTCCTGGCTCAGATGGCTTACGAGGACATCGAGTCCTTCAACGAGCTGGCTACCATCGCCAAGAAGGCTCTCGAGGCTTAATAGATTCTCTTGAATCGCTAGGGGAGTGTCGCGTTGTGCGCGGCGCTCCCTCTTTTTATCTGAAGCGCTGGTTTATATAGCAAAAGCGTGGGTAGATAGACACTTACAGGTGACCGATCTTTATATATCTCTTAACCGAAGGGTCATCATCTGATACGTGCAGTATTTCTGCACCAGCCTTTCTATTACTTATATAGGAAGCGATGTATTGTGTAGGACTTGTGAAGAGTGGAATTCCCGCCCCCGGCGCCCCTCCGGTCTGGCAATATATCTC